>CAXTTR010000045.1:0-13268 GCA_964247215.1 uncultured Sphingomonadaceae bacterium | reverse complement strand
CGCGACACCTGCGAGCACCAGCCGCTCGGTTACCGCGCCGCGCCCGGCGAGCGCCTGCAGCGCAAACAGCGCTCCGCCTGCGCCAGCGACCGCGCCCCCCGCGATCCCGGCTGTGCTCGTAGTGCTCGCGGTGTATGCGACGAGCACCGCGCCAAGCGCCGCGCCCGCCGACGCGCCGGTCACATCGGGCGAGGCGAGCGGGTTGCGCAATAGGCCCTGCATCGCGGCTCCGGCGAGCCCCAAGAACGCGCCGATGACGAGCGCGAGCAGGGTGCGGGGAAGGCGAAGCTCGAGCAGGATGAGCCGAGCTAGCGCGGGGTCACGCGCGGCGATGGCGCGGAGGGCTTGCGGGTCCCAGAGTAGGGAGACAACGGCCAGAAGCAGCGCGACGAGGATGAGGGCGATGACTAGCGGCGATCGGCTCATCGGCGTCGATTCGCGGATGCGCCAACTGCTGCGGCGGTCAGCCCGCGTAACTTCGCAATCTCCGATGCCAGTTCCGGTCCGAGACAGGTCCACGGCCGGCCATCTGTACTCAGTCGTAGCGTCGACGCAGGCAGCCGACGCCAAGCCGGGTGCGCCAGCCATAAGGTTCCGAGTGACGTCTGTCCAACGTGATAGGTGCTTCTCACAATGGCCTGCGGTGGGGCAGCCAGCAGTGGCTCAAGCCGCACCACGCTGTTGCTGACCTCCTGCTGCAGCCCGGCATAGCGCAGAAAGGCCGCGGCGAGCCCGGTTGCGGCGGGAGCCGAGCCGCTGCTGCCGATCAACAGCGCCGATTGCATATGTTTAGGCAACGGGCCGAGCGCCGCATCGAAACGCGCGATTTCCGCTTCGCCAGCCGCAGTTCGCCCGAGCGCTGCCGCAACCCGGCGGAGGTTGGCGCGGGCACCGGCGATATCCTGCACTGGCTGCAGGGCGAGCACCCGGATACCTAGTCTCGCCGCAAGTGTCGCCGCCAGCCCGCCGCCAATGCCGCCGCTGGTGACGACAAGGTCGGGAGCAAGCCCGGCGATATCGCTAAGTTTGCCGTGATTGTGGTCAAGACCACGCGCTCGTACGCTTAATGTTGTCTCCGCCCGATCGGCCCCGAGGCGGCTTACCGATACCAGCTGGCTCGGCACGGCAAGCCGCAGCACCAGCTCGTCGGCGCAAAGGTCGAGCGAGGCGACGCGTTGTGGAGCCGCCGAGACCGGTGTGGCGGCCACTAACAGCAGGGCAAACCAGCGCGTCAGAGCTTCACCTTGATGCCACCATACGCCGCTATCCCCGGCGTACGGTAGCCGTAGACGTCCTGGTAACGCGAATCGGCAGCATTCTCGATGCGGGCGGTAACCGCGATGTGCGGGGTGATCCGGTATGCGCCGCTCAGCGTGACCAGCGCGTAGCTGTGTAGCGTCACGTTCTGAAATGTCGCGAAGTTGGTGTCCTGCCTCGCCCCGACCTCAGCGACGCTGACATTGACGTCGTACCGACCCAAGCTGGCGAACGCGCTCACTGAGCCGCTGTGCGGCGGGCGGCGCAGCGGCTTGACCGCCGGGCCACCAGCAATGCTTTGCTGGCTTGCGTCGAGGTAAGCGTAGCTCGCATCGAGCCGCAGCCAGCTTGCTACCTGCGCCTGCGCCGTCGCCTCGATGCCGCGGCGCTTGCTGCGCCCGGTAGCGTTAGCCACGCCCGACAGGAAGGTCTTGCTGTCGAACGTCGAGACGATCGCATCCGTTAAGTCGGAGGTATAGCCGGTGACGTCGAGCTTGACCCCGTTGCGACTCCAGCTTAGCCCGGCGTCGACGCTGCGCGCGTGTTCGGGCTTGAGGTTGGGATTGCCGACGAACTGCGTCGGGAAGAAGCCGTACAGGTCGAAGAACGTCGGGTCGGAGACGCCCTCGCCGTAGCTCGCATGGCCTCCGAAACCGCTGCCGAACTGGCCGGCGAGCGTTGCGCGCACGGTGTTCTCGGTCGGATAGCGGTTGCTGTCGTCGTGACGGAGGCTGACGCCTGCCGCGAGGCGCTCGGGCAGCTCGACGCGGTATTCGGCGATGACCGCGGTCTTGGCGCGGTCCCGGCGCTGGTCGGTTTGCCCGCTATAAATCGCGTCGGTGCTGGCGAACGTCTGGCGCTCGTGCTCGACCGCCAGCGTCAGGCGATGATCGAGGCTGCCGGTGCTTGCGGTGCCGCTGGTCTGGTAAGCAAACTTCAAGCGGCTGCCGTCGCTGCGGTTGAGGAACACGCCCGCGTCGCGGTTGACGTTGGCGGCATCGGTCGCGGCAACCTCAACGGTGTGCGTCCAGTGGTTGTCGAACAGGCTGAGGTTGGCGTAGGCACGCCCGGCAGCCACGCGAATGCGGGTCGATAGCCGGGCGTCGAGTGCAACGCCGTTGGTGTAGTCGAAGTCGTCGAATTGCGAGTTGGCGTCCGAGTAGCGCCCGACCGCGCCGACTTCGAGATTGGGAACGGGATGGTAAAAGCCCTTCACCGACAGCGAGAGATTGGAATAGCCGTTCTTGTTACCGCCGGGTGTCGCCGAGATATCGTAACCGCGCGACGTCAGATAGTTGGCCTGCGCGGTTAATCCACCAACGTCATTGCCCCAACCGCCCCCGGCCCCGGCGCGGAACGTCCCGAACGAGCCGCCTTCGGCTTGGCCGTACGCTTCGGTGCCGACCGGCGGCGCGCGGTTGACGACGTTGATGACGCCACCGATCGCCTGTGCCCCCCACAATGCCGATTGCGGGCCGCGCAGCACCTCGATCCGCTCGATGCCGTCGGCAAGCAGCGTCTGAAACTGGAAGACGCTCGACGACGCGGGGTCGTTTGCTTCGATGCCATCGATAAACGTCAGCGTGTGGCGGTTCTCGGCACCTCGTATCCGCACCTCGGTGAAAGCTCCCAGCGGCCCCGAGGTGGCCACGGCGACGCTCGGCACCAGCCGCAGATAATCCGAGACAAGCGGTAGCTTGAGCGCTCCGATTTCGCTCGCGTCTATGACGCTGAGCGAGGTTCCCGATAGCGCCTCGGACACAGGCGTCCGTGACGCGGTGACGACGATCGGGTCGGGGTCGGATAACACTGCAGACGCACCTAATGAAGCAGCTGCAACTAATGTAATCAGGTCCATATCGTCCTCCGTTGCGTGACCGCCTCAAGCGGACACGCGTGTTGCGCGCTGTCGTCGCAACGGAGGAGGGCGGGTTTGCCCTGCTCGCCGCACACCCCTGGCTGGACCCGGCCGGGCGCGGACGACGTGATGGCAGGTTTCCTGACTTGCGGGTCGCTGCCGGTGCATGGCCTTCCCAGGAGCACGCTCCCAGTGGCATCGACATGCGCGGCTCGCCGCTTACAGTTGCGGGCACAGCGCCGGATTTGAACCGGCTTCCCTTTTAACCGGACTCTCGCCCGGCACCATCAAGAGCAATGTTAGGCGCATCGACACGGTAGTGGCAAGCCTTGCACGAGTGCGCCTGCTCGGCTACACGCCGCGATCGCAATTCAGGCTGGTCGGAACCAGCCATCTTCAAGGATATGAGCATGAAGCAGGGCATTCACCCCGACTATCACACGATTACCGTGACGATGACCGACGGCACCAAGTTCGAGACGCGCTCGACCTGGGGCAAGGAGGGCGATACGATGGCGCTTGATATCGACCCGACCTCGCACCCGGCGTGGATTGGCGGCGCGGGCAAGATGCTTGATGCCGGCGGGCAGGTGGCGCGCTTCAACAAGCGCTTTTCAGGGTTTGGGCTCGGTAAGAAGTAGTCAGCGTACGGCATCCGCTAGAGCTACCCTTAGCCGATTATGCGCGCGGCGGTCTGCCACCATCTGAGTGGCGACCGCTCGGGGCTGGTGGTCGAGCCCGCCTGGCCCGATGCGCACCCGCCTGGCTATGGTGAAGTCAGGGTCAAACTGCGCTATGCGGCGCTGAACTATCCCGATCTGCTGATGCTGCAGGGCGGCTATCAGTATAAGCCCGCGCTGCCGTTTATCCCCGGCGTCGAAGGCTGCGGCTGCATCGAAGCTGTCGGTGATGGCGTCAGCAGCGACCTGCTCGGCACCGTAGTCGTCGTCGGCGCACGAAGCGGCTGCTTCGCCGAGTATATAACGTTGCCGGCCGATGCGACGCGGCCGATGCTTGCTACCCTCACGGAGCAGCAAGCTGCCGCACATACCGTGGGCGCACTGACCGCCTACGTAGCACTCGTTCATCGCGGCCGCTTGCAGCATGGGGAGCGAGTGCTGGTAACCGGGGCAGGCGGCGGGACAGGACTTGCCGCTGTGTCAGTGGCAGTGGCGCTCGGTGCGGTGGTGGTCGCAGCAGCGTCGAGCGCAAGTAAGCTCGCGGCGGCACAACAAGCAGGCGCGAGCGAGCTGCTGCTAGTTAACCGGTCAGCACCGAGTTTCAATGCGCTATCCGCGCCGGTTGACATCATCTTCGATCCTGTCGGCAACGCGAGCGCGGCTCTGCTTCGCACGTTGCGCTGGAACGGGCGCTATCTGGTCATCGGGTTTGTCGGCGGGGTGCCGATGGTGCCGCTTGACCGGCTGCTGCTGAAAGGCATTGAGCTGGTGGGCGTCCGGGCAGGCGAGTTCGGGCGGCGTGATCCCGCATCGGGCCGCGCCAACGTCGCGGCAATCGACACGCTTGCGGGTGCAGGCAAGCTCAACCCGAATATCGGGCTCGAGGTGCCGCTAGCCGAAGTTAGTCGCGCGTTCACGGCGATGGCCGATGGCATGCTGATCGGGAAAGTAGTCGTAGACTGCCGGTGATGCCCTTAATTAAAGGAATGTCGTTGCCTTCACTCGGGCAATCGATCTAGTGATGTATCTAGATAAATCCCATGTTCCTAGTCGTGTAGTTGCCGATGTTGGGCAGCACTGTGCCCATGTCTCCGGTACTGACGCCGAACCATGCGGCCAGCGTCGCGGCATATTGATCGACCGACATTGTCGGCAACAGGCGGCCCTGTCCGACGTCGTCGGGACCGTCATCGGCGAGGATCGGCGGCTTGCCGTAGAACTGCCTACCCTTGACGGCGGCCCCCATGGCGAAATGCATGCTGCCCCAGCCGTGGTCCGAGCCGCCGCCGTTGGTCGTCAACGTCCGGCCGAAGTCGGATGCCGTAAACATTGTCACCCGGTCGGCGACACGCAGCTCCGTGGTGGCATCGTGGAAGGCGCGCATGGCGTTGCCTACCATCGTCATCATTCCGGCGTGCGAATTGAGCAGGTTGCCATGAGTGTCGCTACCGTTGCACGAAACAAAGAAGACTTGTCGCTTCGCCCCGATCTCGGCGCTGCTGGCGATCAGCTGAGCGACCATACGCAGCTGGTTAGACAAGTACGTCTGCGGGAAAGGCGTTTGGATCGCGGGGGCCTTGGCGAGCGCTGCGAGCACTGTACGGCAGTTGTCGAGCGAGCGTTTGCCAATGCGCGTTTGCTCATTTTCGATCAGGTGGGTGCGCGGCGCGGTCAGGAATGATTGCAGCACGTTGCCAGCGGTAACCGATCCATCGATGGCAGGATCGCCCCATAACGATACCGGGCCGCCGGGGGTCAGAACATATTGCACGGCGGAGCGACCCGCCAAAAACACCGAGCTATCGCCGGGATTGATACAGGTCAGCGAGGCGAGGCCGTTGCCGCTTTGCAGCAGGTCGCCGATGCGGCCGCCCCAGCCGCTGTTGGCCCCCTCGGGTGCCGCCGCCATCCAATACGACTGCTGATCATTGTGGCTGAACAACTTGGGCGGCAGGGTCGCGCTCCGTGCGAGATACTGCGCCTTGGTTGTCGGCTGCACGAGGGTTCCGACATTGAGCACGGCGGCGAGATGCCCGGCATTCCAGATCGGCATCAGCGGGGCAAGCGCTGGATGCAGCGCATACTGGCCGCCGCCGGCGAGCGCCGTTTTCGGCGCAAGCAGCGTGGGTAGGAGACCATCGCGCGACAGCGCCACTGTCTGCCGCAGCTTGGCATAGAGGTCGTAGCGCGGCTGGTCGTACGGGACCAGGGTGTTCGCGTGGTCGTTGCCGCCGTACATGAAGAGGCAAACCAGCGCCTTATAGTCGGGCGCGGTCGACGCCGCCGCTTCGCCGATCGCCGCAAGGTTCATGACAAACGGCATCGCCGCGCCTGCAATTCCGAGCACACCAGCGCGTTCGATGAAAGCGCGGCGCGAGACGTCATTGCGAGTGAACATCGACATAGCCCAGTTCCTTATTTCTGCACGAGATAGTCGGGACTGCACATCACCAGGATTATTGCGATCTGGACGCGGCAGATGCTGCCGGTGGGCGATGCTATGCTGACACTGTCGACCGCTGCTTTGATTGCGGCGGTGGTTGTACTGCCGAGCTGGCCTGCGGCGAGCACGATGTTAAGCTCGTCGATCAGACCGGCGCTGTTTGCTGCCAGCAGCAGCAGTGCGGCGTAGTTGCCGACGACGTCACCGGGGTTGATGCCCCACACGACGATCTGCTCGACATAATTTGCGTAAGCGATGACGGACGGCTCGGTAGCGACCTCGAGCTCGGGCGCGGTAAGTCCGAGCGCGCTCAGTGCGCTACCCGGCGGCGAGTAACCCGGCCGGAAGAAGTTGAACACCGATCCTGATCGGCCGGGGCTTTGCGCGAGCCGGTTGGCGCTGCTCGAGGTGTCGCCGATCGCCCACTGATTTGACGGCGAAGTCGCGCCGAACGCCCGTGCCCAGCCCGTCATCCGCAGGATGGGTGCGCGTAGCTTGCCGAAAGTGGTGCTGGTCAGCCCGGCGTCGCCCCGTGCTTCGGAGTCGAGCAGGATCGTGCGGATCACCGCCTTCAGATCGCCGCGAACGGCACTACCATTGTCGACGAAAACCGCCGCGACTCGCCCGACATAGGCCGGTGACGGATTACTGGTGACCAGCCGCTGGATCAGCTGTCGGCTGATAAACGGGGCCACGTTGGCGTGCGCGAATAACGTATCGAGCGCGGCTGTACGTGCCGCGAAGCCCGCAACGCCGGCCGGTATCGTCGTACCAAGAAAGCTCTTCGACCCCGTCTCATTCTCGTAGTCGTGCAGGATAAGCGGCAACAGGAACGGATCGGCGGTGTTCGTATCGCCCGGTGCGAACCGCCACCCGGTCCAAACCTTGGCTAGCTCGGTGATGTCGGTCTGCGAGTAGGTTTCGACCGGCTTGTTGTTGACCAGCTTTGGCGTACCGTCGAGATTAAGCTGGTACAGCCCGATGGTGAACAGCTGCATCAGTTCGCGGGCGAAGTTCTCGTCTGGTAGCGTCCCGTTCCAGGGATTGGCTTTCATGCTGTAGGCGAAAGTTAGCCAGATCGCCATCGCGGCGTTGCTGGCGATCTTGTCGAGCAAGGCGCGAAAATTACCGAAGGCAGTGTCCATCAGTAGATCGACATAAGCAGCCATCGTAAAACCGCGGTCGTAGCCGGCCAGTCCGTCAATTCCGACGGCGAAAATGTCAAGCAGCGCCATTCCAACGCGTTGGCGCAACTGGTCTTTACCGGTGATAGCCTGCCGCCACAGCGTCATGTCCATCAGCGCGACGTCGTTAGCGCGCGGACCATTGTGGTAACCCTGCGCGCAAAGCCAGTTCCAATGGCCGATCTCGCGCGGCATCGCCTGCTGCTCGTCTATCCAACCCGCGTAGCCAAGCGCCTGAACGTGGAGGATGTCAGCAGCGCTCGCGCCCATCGACGCTTGCCCGAGCAGCCGAGAAGCTTGCGCCCGGGTAAGCGGAGCAGGCGCGGCGGCGGCACCATTGACGCGAGCGCTGGCGCTCGCGGCCCTGACGTGCGGATCGTTGGCGAGCGGATCACCTGAACCGCAGCTGGCCAGTAGCAGCGCGGGCGAGAGCAGGGCGGCAAGGCTGAGTACCGAGGGCGGTACCGCGACTGCTCCAGTCAGCTTCGGGTCGAAGCCATCGAGCGGTCTCGCTGCGGCAAACTCGTCCATTGGAACATGCCGCATCAATTCATCCTCTACGCAACTTCCAGCAGCACACGAGCCGGATTACTGGCTCTGACTACGGCGGCTGATGAGGAGGCTTAAACGGTCCCGAAACTTAGATTTGCGAGCTGGCGATGGCCGACCGATTGAGACGCACGATGGTCCAGTTCAGGCACAGGGCGAAGCTCACCCATGCGGTATAGGGTACCAGCAGCCAGCTCGCAGCGACTGAATAGGCGGGCAAATAAACAAGCAAGGCGATCAACGACCCGAGCAGCAACGTCATCTCGTAAAGCGCGAGGTCGGGGCGGCGCAGCCTGAAGAACAACGGGCTCCACAACAGGTGGAGCAGTGCGTTGACGCCGAACAGCATCAGCACCGCACGCCGGCCCTGAATGTCGCCGGCACCTTGCCAGCTAAGATAGCCAGCGTAGGCCCACAGCCCGAGAATAACGGTCCACGCCGGTCCAAATAGCCAATTTGGCGGATTCCATCGCGGCTTGCGCAACTGCCCGTACCAAGGACCGATCGGTGTCAGCACGGCACCAGCAACGAGAAGTATGATGGCTGTCGCTACAGCGGTGATAAGCGGCAAGTTCATATGACGCTGCAACGCTTCTTCCGGGTCCGGGTTGCAGCGCCAACCTAGCTGCGCCACAATCGCTTGGTGGAACGATCACTGTCATGAGCCGCCGCGTGCTTGTCGTCGAGGACGACGCCGACACCGCTTCCTATATAGCAGCGGGGCTGCGGCAGGAGGGTTTCACCGTGGAGCATGTATCCGACGGCCGCGACGGACTGTATCTTGCGACATCGTCCGAGTTCGATGCTGTCGTCATGGATCGTATGCTTCCTGGCATGGACGGACTGACGGTGACCAAAGCGCTGCGCGCGGCGGGGATTGAAACGCCGATCCTGCTTCTATCGGCGCTGGGTCATCTCGACGAGCGTGTGAAGGGGTTGCGCGCCGGCGGTGACGACTATCTGACCAAACCGTTCGGCTTCTCAGAACTTCACGCGCGGCTCGAAAATCTCATGCGGCGTGGCGACCGCGGTGTTGAAACGACGCTCAGCTGCGGCGAACTTGCTGTTGACCTGCTGACCCGCCGCGTGACCCGGGCCGAGCGGCAGCTGGACCTATTGCCGCGCGAGTTCAAACTCCTCGAGTACCTGCTGCGCAACAAGGACCGCGTCGTCACCCGTACGATGCTGCTCGAGCAGGTGTGGGAATACCGCTTCGATCCGCATACCAGCCTGATCGACACGCACATCAGCCGCCTACGCAAGAAGCTTGAGGAGGGCTTTGCGACGCCGCTGCTGCATACCGTGCGCGGGGCGGGGTACCGGCTATCGACGCAGCCCTAGCTATGGCACACGGCGGCTCTTGCTATGACTGAGCGGCGTTGGCGAGTACCCGCGCTGTCGCTCAACCCATGGTCGTTCGTTGTGTTCGCGGCGTTGCTGACCGTGCTAGCGGTGACCGCGGCTGTACTGATCATCGACCGGGCAGGCGAAGAAATCGTCGCTAAGCAGGAGCGAGCCGCGCTGCTCGACCGCCAGGCTGAACTCGTCGAACTCGACCGGCAGGACGGCCGCGACGCCTTGATTGCCGACATTGCGCGCCGTGACCAGCTGCGCGACCGCGGCGCGCGCTTCGGACTGTACAGTCCAAACCGGGTGCAGCTAGCGGGAGCGCTGCCGCTACCCGCCAAGACCGCGGACAATGCAGTCTATGGTCTGGCGCCCGACCGGAGTGATGACTTTGCGACATTGGAGGTGTCCACCGCAGTGCTCCCCGATGGTGCGCTGCTGGTCACCGGCCGTGACAAGGCGGCGCAAACCGAGTTGCGGCGCGCGATCTTACGAGCTTCGGGCATCGCCATCGCGCTGGTCGTGATCGCGTCGATGGTTGCCGGCGTGCTCCTTAACGGGCGGATGCTACGCCGCGCGCTCGGGATTGCGCGCATTGCGGACCGCATTGCCGCCGGCGACCTCGGCGCGCGTGTCACTGTCACCGATCCTCGCGATCCGTTCGACCGTGTCGGCTACGCCTTCAACGAGATGCTTGAGCACATCGAGGAGCTGATGACCGGAATGCGGACGGTCACCGATAGCCTCGCACATGATCTGCGCTCGCCGCTTACCCGCCTGCGCGGGGCCTTGGCGCAGGCGATGGCGACTAATACGGATGCTTCGCAGCGCCAGCGCGGACTCGAGCGCGCGTATGCCGAGGCTGATGGAGCGCTGCGGACAATCTCGGCGCTGCTCGACATCGCGCGAGCTGAAACCGGGTTGTCGCTGGAGGCGCTGCAGCCGGTCGAACTGAATGCAGTGCTGGCCGACATGGCGGAGCTGTTCGGGCCCTGTGTCGAAGACGCCGGGCAACAGCTGGCATTGCTCGCCGGAGTTGCGCCAATTGTTGTCGAGGTGCACGAACCCTTACTCCGTCAGGCGATCGGTAACCTGTTGTACAACGCCGCACAGCACGCCGGGGCAGGTAGCTTCGTCACGCTTGAAGCAAGAATTGTGCGCGGCATTGCAAGTGTGATTATCGCTGATAACGGGATCGGTGTGCCGGCGGATCAGCGCGGCCGCGTTCAGGAGCGCTTCGTCAGGCTCGATGCGGCGCGCTCGACGCCAGGGTCGGGCCTTGGGCTCGCCATTGTCGCGGCCTGTGCTAAGCTGCACCACGGTCGACTGGTCCTGACCGACAACGGCCCTGGGCTTTGTGCCGTTGTCGAACTCGGGCCCGCGGTCAACAGCTTGTCGGCCGCGACCGCCAATACTGCCGCAGTCAGCTGAACCAATTGTAAAGCGCGCATTCAATCGTCATTCGGCATAGGGTCGCTGCGGGCGAGGACCTTGGGGCGTAACGGCTTTGACACCAGTCACTGAGAAACCGGTTTTTCACGATGCCACCGGCCGTCGCGGTCGTCGGCTTGGCTGGCTGCGGCGGTTGCTGCTGATCGCGCTTGTCGTACTCGGCGTGCTATTCGCGCTGTCGCTGTTCAGCCTCGTACCCGGCTCGCCACTTCCACTGCATCCGGTGCGCGAGGCGCTCAAGAATCTTAACCTGCTCAGTCACAATGTCAGCGACCGCCACCGGCATGAGACGCTGGTTGCCAGTCCTGTCGTGGTCAAAACCTTGCGTGCTTTACCGGCGCGAGCGGCACCGCCGCTGGCGATTGCGTTCTACACACCGTGGGACGAACCTTCGATCGATTCGCTTCGGCAACATATCAATCAGCTCGACTGGGTGGTGCCGCACTGGCTTTCGATCTACGGCCCCGGTCACGCGTGGCATGAAGATCCCGATGTTAAAGGCCGCATTATAATCAATGCGGCGGCGACGCATCCGCAGCTGCTGCCAATGATCCAGAATGCGCAGGATGGCACCTGGGACGGTGCGGGGCTTGGCGCGTTGATGCGTGACCCGGCGCAGCGAAAGGCGCTGATCGACAAGATCGACGGCTATCTCGCTACCAACCATGCTGGCGGGATCGTGTTCGATTTCGAGGAAGTGCCGCCCGAAGCTCAGCTTGGCTACCGTCAGTTTCTGGTCGACATGCGCGCCCGGCTTGCGCCCCAAAATCGCCTAGTGACGATCGCCGCACCCGCCGACGATCCCGACTGGGACTACGCCGTCTATGGCCGCATTACCGACCGCATCTTCCTGATGGCATACGACCAGCATTGGGAGACCGGCGGGGCCGGACCAATCGCCGCCGAGCCGTGGTTCGCCGGCGTTCTCGCCAAACGCATGCGAGTTCTCGACCCGGCGAAGACAATCGCCTGTTTCGGCAACTACGCGTATGACTGGACCGCCAAGCGTGCCGAGGCCGTCGACCTTAGCGTCGAGGAGGCATGGTCGCAGGCGCGGGATAACGATGCCGCGATCAGCTTCGACCCGGCTTCGCGCAATCCGACCTACAGCTACACGACCGACGGTCAGAAGCATGTCGTGTGGCTGCTTGATGCAGTCACCGCCTACAACCAGCTTCGCATATCTCGCGCGATGAACCTGTCTGGCGCGGCACTATGGCGGCTTGGTTCGGAAGACCCCTCCTTGTGGAAAGTTTGGGGCCACGGCGCGAGCGGTTCGCTCGCGGCAATTCCGTCAGGAACCAGTGTCGATATCGAGGGGCAAGGCGAAATCATCCAGATTACAGCGACACCGACAACAGGCGCGCGGACGCTCAGGCTCGACAGTCAAGGCCTGATCGCAAATGCCGCACTGACTAGTATTCCAACACCTTATGTCGTTGACCGCGCCGGCTTCAATCCCGGGCTCGTCGCGCTGACGTTCGATGACGGTCCCGACCCGACATGGACGCCGCTAGTGCTCGACGAGCTGAAGGCGGCGAAGGTGCCCGCAACGTTCTTTGTTATCGGCAGCAACGTCGTTGCCCATCCCGATCTTGTGCGGCGCATCCTCGCCGAGGGACACGAGGTCGGCAACCACACCTATACGCACCCCAACCTCGCGGTGCGGAGCAAGGTCGATACCCGGATCGAGCTGGCGGCGACTGAGCGCGCGGTGCAGGCGTTCACCGGGCACGCCATGCGGCTATTCCGGGCACCGTTTTTTGGCGATGCCGAGCCGCAGACAATCGACGAACTCGTGCCCATCCTGATCGCACAACAGCTTGGCTATACGTCGGTCGGCCTGCACGTCGATCCGCTTGACTGGGAGACGCCCGGAGCCGACGCGATCGTCGATCGCACTGTTAAGGGCGTCGAGAGCACCGACGAGTTGAACGGTGGTCAAATCGTGCTGCTGCACGATTCAGGCGGCGACCGCAGCGGCACCGTCGCGGCGATCCCGCGCATTATCGCGCGGCTGCGCGCCGACGGTTACCGGTTCGTACCGGTGTCGGCCCTCGCCGGACTAAGCAGTGCGCAAGTCAATCCGGTAATCGCCGCCGAACCGATCGCCGATCGCGCAATGTTCACGACGTTGTCGATCGGCGGGAAGATTGTCGGCGGCCTCTTCACACTGGCAATCACACTGGGGATCCTGCGCGCGCTACTGCTGATGGTTGGCGCATTGCTCGAAGCCCGCCAGCGGCGGCGGCTGGTCGTTGCAGCGATCGACCCCGAGCGCTTCGTTTCGGTACTCATCCCGGCGTATAACGAGGCGCGGGTGATCGAAACGACGGTCGCGCGCGTACTTTCCAGCACGGAGACCGCAATCGAGGTCATCGTCATCGATGACGGCTCGAAGGACAACACCGGCGACATCGTCGAGCGCGCCTTCGGGCATGATCCACGCGTGCGGCTGCTGCGGCTGATCAATGGCGGCAAGGCGCGGGCGCTCAACC
>CAXTTR010000044.1:1338-13399 GCA_964247215.1 uncultured Sphingomonadaceae bacterium | reverse complement strand
CGCCGACGAAACATCGTAACGGGAAGGAAATTCCTCGACGACCTCGATGTCGGAGGCGAGCCCGGCGCGGGCGAAGATACCTTCGAGCAGGTCGTGGCTGAGCACCGTGTCGTCAGGGATCTGGCCGTCGAGGGCGCTTGCGAAAACGTCGACATCGTAGATGCCCTTGCCCGAGTACGAGCCCTCCTCGAACATGTCCTGATAGACATCGGAAACCGCCAGCGCGTAAGGGTCCAGACCGTTCGGCCCGGAAAAAACGCGCTCGAACAGCGAGCCCTGACTGCCGGTCGGCAGCGAGGGCGTGACGCGCGGTTGCAGGACACCGTGACCCTGGACCACCCGCCCAAGTTTCTCGTCGAACAACGGCCGGTTGAGCGGATGGCCCATCTTGCCGATCAGCCGCCGCGCGGTCCCGACCGGCATCCGCGTGTCGGCATCGAGGGTAATCACATAGCGGATGTTCGCGGGCAACGCCGGCGCGCGGCCATCGACCGCGATGAAGGTCGTATCGGTCGCGCCACGTATGAGGCTGTTGAGTTCTTCCAGCTTGCCGCGCTTACGCTCCCATCCAATCCATTTGCCCTCGCTCTCGTTCCAGACTCGCCGGCGATGCAGCAAGACGAAGCGCGGGCAGTCGGCAACCGGAGGGTAACGCGTGTTCAGGCGCGCGATACTGGCTGTCGCCTCGGCCAAAAGAGCATCGTCGGTTGCAACATCCTCGGTTGCCGCATCGGCCCAGTCGGACAGCAATGCATAGGTCAAGTCGTCGCCGGGACTCGACAGGTGATGCACTTCGAGCCGTTCGACTTGCTGGCAAACCGCGTCGATGCTGGTCAACATGGTCGGCACCACGACAATCGTCCGCAAGCTATCCGGCACACCATCGTCAAGCTCGAGCGCAGGCAGGCGCAAAGCACCGAGATGCTGCGTAACTGCCCGGTTGGTGACAGCGACGGCGACCTCAGCGGCCGGAAGCAGCCCCGTGACGGCAAGGGCGAGAATCGCCCACCCGGCCTGCCCGGCATGGGCTGTGATGAGCAGGGCAGCGACGAGCACCGCGGCGGTGAACAGCGCGATTAGCCCAACATAGCTCATGACGCCGAGCGATCTGACGAACCTGAAGATGCGGGTTTTGAGGCCGACCGCACTGTTCAGCTGACGCTCGAAGTCACGCCGGCCGTGCGCGATCAGGTAATAACCTGGATCGTTCTCGCGCGAGTCCGGGAGGTTCCGATCCGCCGCGGCGACCGCCATCGTCGCTACTTCGGTTTCGAGCTGATCGCAGCCGCGCGCTAGTTGCTCGATCGCGCGCCGGTACATGTCGCGCGTTGGGAAGTCCATTTTGGCGAACGCGCTGCCGCCTCGCAGGATCGCGTCGACAGGACTGACGCTCTCGAAGAACACCGCCCAGTCGACCATCGAAACCAGGCGCATGCTGGTGATGACATTCTGCACCGTGACGTTGGCCGCGCCCTGCCGGCGCACTTCCTTCTGGACAATTTCATCGGCGGTCGTGCCCGCTTCTTTCAGCCGCGCTTCCAGCCAGTGGAGGGCGGGTATCGTTTGAGGATCGTGATCGCGCGATCGCAGCGCGAGCTGAACGGCAAACGCGGTCGACCACGGCGCGCTGTCGAGACTGGCTTGCAGCGAGGCCAACGGCTCGGGCTCGCTGGCGGCAGTGCCGAGCATCCGATCGGCGAGCGTATCGCCAAGCTGACGCGCGATCATTCGCGACTCGATGGCTTCGGCCAGACGGCGCAAGTTCTCGACCAGCGTGACACGGAAGGTAATCGCCAGCGCCCATAGCTCGCCGATGGTCAGCGGCTGGACGCGCTGGTAGGCGACAACGAAGCGCGTCAGCTTCTGCATGTCGAGCGCACTGTCGGTGTGTGCGACGAGCGCCCACGCAATGCCGACGACGCGAGGAAACCCTTGCAGTTCGCCATCGGCAAGTTTGGGCAGGTCGCGATAGAACCCCGGCGGCAGGTCATCCTTGATTTCGCGGATCTGGTCTTCGACCACATGAAAGTTGTCGAGCAGCCATTCAGCGGCCGGCGTCGACGGCTGATGCGCGTGGGACGCTTGCACGATCGCACGGTAAACGCGCGTCAGAACCTTGCTATTGTCGCGCAGGCGTAGGTGGAGCGGCAGCGTCCGGTCCGGTCGGGTGGTCACGCGTTGTGTCGCCGCGAGCGACTCAGCGTGTTGCTCGAGCCGTTCGATGCTGAACAGCTCGGCGCGTATCGGCTCCTGCAACTGGCTCGTGTGGTCGAGCTCGCGATCGTGATCGCCGGGGGGCTGCTGCTTAGGCCGCGGTTGCGACGGTCCGCCAATGGTATCCGGCGCCAAACGAAACCAACTGAGCGCAGCGACCGACATCACGCGAAGCAAGGGTGACGACGCTACCATGGTATCTGTATTCCTCAGCATGGCGTGTGCGCCCGATTGCCTGCTCGCTGCCACTTGCAGGCCGATGCTAGACCCGCTGGGTCCACGCGAACTTGATCTAAGTAAATGCCAGGCTAATCAGGTCCGACGCTGGCATCGTGCGCTACCAAGACGTTTGGATAATGCGCGGTCGGTCATCCGCGTTGAGCGGCCGTGACTTGCCCGGACGAGCTGCCGGCCCAAATCGATTTTCGTCGTGATCTTAATGTGCATCAGCGCCGTTCAGGCCGCGCGCCTTATAGATAGCGGGCACGGCCGGTCGGCAGGAGATCTGAATTGCACACTGCTCGGTCAGGATACTGGACCGCCCGGCTTCGCGGTTGCTGCTGTCAGGATGCTGAATAGTGGCGCGCTCAGCTCTCACCGGCGATCATGACGCCGACAAGCGCGCTGCCGCCGATGCTGCGGCCGCCGAAGTGCAGGACGGCATGGTTGTCGGTCTGGGTACCGGCTCCACCGTCGCGCATGTTATCGCTGCGCTTGGCGACAGGGTAGAGCGAGGGCTGCGCTTCGACGCGGTTCCAACCTCGCGCGCGACCGCCGACAGTGCGGTCAGCGCAGGGTTGCGCGTTGTCGACTTTGCTGCACTCGATCAGGTCGAACTTGCAATCGATGGTGCGGACGAGGTCGATCCGTGCTTCCGTGCCATCAAGGGAGCCGGCGGCGCGTTGCTGCGTGAGAAGATCGTCGCGGCCGCGGCGTTACGGATGGTTGCGGTTGTCGACAGCAGCAAGCTGGTCGATCACCTCGGCCGTGGCCCGGTTCCGATCGAGGTTCTGCCTTTTGCGCTGACCGCGGTGACCCGCGCCGTTGAGCGGCTTGTCGCAACGGTCACCGAGCGATCGTTTCCGGCCGGACCTTTCCGCACCGACCAGGGGAATGCCATTATCGACTGCTGGTTCGCTTCGGTCGAGCCCGCGGAGGACCTTGCCGGTACACTCTCGTCAATTCCGGGCATTATCGGGCACGGCTTATTCCTGCATGAGATCGACGCGGTATACGTCGGGAGCGCTGGTCGCAGCACTTGCCTCGAACGCAACCGTGACGATCTTTCGGGGCTATCGCAGGCGGCCCGATCGTGATTGAAACCGATGCGGGACTGCTCGTGAACGACGACGGTCTGGCGCTCGCCCAGCAGACGATCGCTACAATCCGAACACTGGCGATCGACGCGGTCGAAAAGGCGCAGTCGGGTCATCCCGGCACGCCGATGGCGCTTGCTCCGGTCGGCTATACGCTGTGGAGCCGGTTTCTCCGCTACGATCCCGACTGTCCCGATTGGCCGGATCGCGACCGCTTCGTGCTGTCGGTCGGTCACGCCTCGATGCTGCTGTATGCGTTGCTCCATTTATCGGGAGTCCGCGAGATCGATGCCGACGGCACGCCGACCGGGCAGCCAGCGGTCTCACTCGATGACATCCGCGCCTTCCGTCAGCTCGGCTCGAAAACGCCGGGCCACCCCGAGTATCGCATCACCAGCGGCGTCGAGACAACTACCGGGCCGCTCGGCCAGGGTTGCGGCAACTCGGTCGGCATGGCGATCGCCGAGCGCTGGCTGGCGGCGCGTTTCAACCGGGACGACGCCGTGCTGTTCGACCACGACACTTACGTCCTGTGCAGCGACGGCGACATGATGGAGGGCGTCGCCAGCGAAGCCGCTTCGCTCGCCGGGCATCTGCAACTGTCACGGTTGTGCTGGATCTACGACAACAACAGCATCACCATCGAAGGTGAGACGCCGCTGGCGTTCAGCGAGGACGTAGCGGCGCGCTTTCGTGGCTATCGTTGGAACATCGTGCACGTCCGCGATGCAAACGACACCGGCGAAATCGCCCGCGCCATCGAAGCCTTTCGCGCCGCCGATGACGCTCCGACGCTGATTGTCGTCGACAGCGTCATCGGCTGGGGGTCGCCGATCGCAGGCACCTCGAAGGCACATAGCGATGCGATGGGCGATGGGGTAATCCGCGAGACCAAGCGCTTTTACGGCTGGCCCGAGGACGCGCAGTTCCTTGTCCCTTCCGGGGTTGCCGAACATATGCAGCGCGCGGTAGCCGGTCGCGGCCGTCCCTTGCGCGAGGCGTGGCAGGCGACCTTCGCCCGCTACCGCGACGTTTACCCTGAGCTTGCGGACGAGTTCGAGCGGCTTCGTTCGGGCCAGCTGCCCGACGGCTGGGATGCCAATATCCCGGTGTTCGATGCCGACGCCAAAGGCATCGCTTCGCGCGACGCCGGCGGCAAGGTGCTGAACGCCATTGCGACGGTCGCCACCGGAATTGTCGGCGGTGCCGCCGACCTCGCGCCGTCGACGAAAACCAAGCTCACTTTCGACGATGCGGGGACGCTGGAAGCTGGCAGTTACGGCGGCCGTAACATGCATTTCGGCATCCGCGAGCACGCCATGGGCTCGATCGCCAACGGCATGGCGCTGTCGTACCTGCGCCCGTTCACCGCGACCTTCCTCGTGTTCAGCGACTACATGCGGCCGCCGATCCGGCTGGCAGCGATCATGGAACTGCCGGTCGTCTTCGTTTTCAGTCATGATTCGATCGGCGTCGGCGAGGACGGGCCGACGCACCAGCCGGTTGAGCAGCTGGCGGCGCTGCGGGCCATCCCCGGCCTCAACGTCATCCGCCCCGGCGATGCCAACGAGACCGCGGAAGCATGGCGCATGGCGATGGCGCAAACCGGTGAGCCGAGCTGCATCGTCTTATCACGACAGGCCTTGCCGACGATCGATCGCATCCGGTACGCGCCCGCCGCCGGCTTGCAGCGCGGCGCTTACGTTCTCGCCGATGTGCCCAACGGCGATCCGGCGATCATCCTGCTGGCAACAGGCAGCGAGGTGTCGCTTGCCCTGGCTGCCCACGAGCGGCTGACGGGTGAGGGGGTGCGGTCGCGCGTGGTTTCGATGCCGTCGTGGTCGGTGTTCGAGAAGCAGGATGCCGACTACCGTCAATTGGTGCTGCCGCACCGCATCCGGGCGCGGCTAGCAATCGAGCAGGCGGGATCGCTCGGTTGGGACCGTTATGTCGGGCTCGACGGCGCGACGATAACGATGCGCAGCTTCGGGGCATCGGCACCGCTGGCGAAGCTGCAGGCCAAATACGGCTTCACCGTCGACCATGTCTGCGAGGTCGCCCGCACGCTGATCACCGACACCGGGAACACGCCATGACGAGCCGCCTCAAGAGCTTGGCCGAAACCGGGCAGGGAGTCTGGCTCGATTTCGTCGACCGCGCCTTCCTCGACACCGGAGGCCTGCAAAAGCTCGTCGCCGAGGACGGGCTCACCGGCGTGACCTCGAACCCGTCGATCTTCGAGAAGGCGATGGGGCACGGGAACGCCTATGATGCCGGGCTGAGTGCTTTCCTGGGCCACGCCGATGCCAGCGTCGTCGACGTCTATGAACATCTTGCCATCGCTGACATCCAGCAGGCGGCCGACATCCTGCGCCCGGTCTATGACCGCCTCGGTAAGCGCGATGGTTACGTCAGTCTTGAAGTGTCGCCGTATCTGGCCGAGACAACGCATGATACTGTCGCCGAAGCGCGGCGGCTGTGGGCCGCGGTCGACCGGCCCAACCTGATGATCAAGGTCCCCGGCACTGTCGCGGGCACCCCCGCGATCACCGAGTTGATTGCCGATGGGATCAACATCAACGTCACGCTGCTGTTTTCGATTGCCGCATACCGGACGGTCGCCCAGGCCTATATGGCGGGCCTCGAATCGCGATTGGAGCAAGGCAAGGCCGTCGACGGCATCGCCAGCGTCGCCAGCTTCTTTGTCAGCCGCATCGACACCCAGGTCGATGCGAAACTCGCTACCCTCGGCCTTGAGGCATCTCCGCTTACTGGCAAAGTCGCGATCGCCAATGCCAAGCTTGCGTATGCCTGGTATCAGGAGATGATTGGCGGTCCGCGCTGGCAGGCGCTGGCGATGGCAGGCGCAATGCCGCAACGGCTGCTCTGGGCATCGACCGGTACCAAGAGCGCCGCACTCAGCGATGTCGTGTACGTCGAGGCGCTGATCGGTCCCGACACGGTCGATACTATTCCGCCCAAGACGATGGACGCGTTTCGTGATCACGGCGTGGTCGCCCCGACGCTCACCGCGGATGTCGATGCAGCCCGCGCTGTCATCGCTGGCGTCGAAGCTGCGGGGGTGAACCTCGACAGCGTCACGACCGCGCTCGTCATCGACGGCGTGTCGCAGTTCGCCGCCGCCGCCGATGCGTTGCTCGGTGCCGTTGCCGGCAAGCGCGCGAAGTTTCTGGGTAGCCGACTGAACAGCATGAGCGCGACGTTGCCGAAAGATCTGCAGTTGGCGGTTGACGGCCGCATCGCGGAGGCGACCAAGCACGGCTGGGCGCGGCAGCTGTGGTCCGGCGACGCCAAATTGTGGACCGGCGCAGACGAGGGCAAGTGGCTCGGCTGGCTTGGTGCTGGCAGGGGCGAGCAGGTCGACTTCGCCGCCCTCGACCGGCTGGGCGAGGCGGCGCGTGGCTTTACCGATGCCGTCCTGCTCGGCATGGGCGGCTCGAGCCTTGGGCCGGAGATGCTGGCGCGCGTCTTCGGCAGCAGCCCAGGCCATCCACGCCTCCACGTCCTCGATACCACCGACCCAGGCCAGATCGGGCACGTCGCCGCGGCGATCGATCCGGCGACGACGCTGTTCATCGTGTCGTCGAAGTCAGGTTCGACGCTCGAGCCCGAACTACTCCGCGCGTACTTCTTCGCCGCAGTCGAGCAGGCGGTCGGGACGGGCAATGCCGGCCGCCATTTCGTCGCCGTGACCGACCCCGGCTCGAATCTCGAGCAACGCGCGAAGGCCGACGGCTACGCGCATATCTTCAGCGGCGATCCGGCGATCGGCGGCCGCTACTCGGTGCTGTCGGTATTCGGCATGGTGCCCGCCGCGGTCATCGGCCTCGACGTCCGCGCGTTGTTCGCGGCGACGCAGGCAATGGTCTGGTCATGCGGACCCGACGTGCCTTCGGCGGCTAATCCCGGTGTTTGGCTCGGCATCATTCTAGGCGAGGCCGTCCGAGCCGGTCGTGACAAGGTGACTATCCTGCCCAGTGCCGGCTTGGTGCCGCTTGGGCCATGGCTCGAGCAGCTGCTCGCCGAGTCGACCGGCAAGCATGGTACCGGCATCGTGCCTGTCGACGGCGAGCCGGCGGGCGAAGCCGACGTCTATGGCGGCGATCGGCTGTTCATCCATGTCCGCTTGGCCGGCGACGATGATCCGATGCTCGAAGCTTGTCTGGCAGAGCTGACCGAAGCGGGGCAGCCGCTCGTGCGTATCTGGGTCGCGCGTTCCGAATTACTCGGACAAGAAATCTTCCGCTGGGAAGTCGCCACCGCGATCGCCGGTGCCGTGATCGGGGTCGATCCTTTCGATCAGCCCGACGTCGAGGATGCCAAGGTCGCGACACGGTCGATTGTCGATCGCTACGAAGCGCAAGGTGTTCTCGACCAAGTCACACCTGAGTTCGAGGACGATGACTTCGCCGTGTTCGCGCCGGGCACCCCGGCGGGTGCGAACCTGGAAACGATTCTCTCGAGCCATTTCAAGTTGCTGCAACGGGGAAGCTACGCCGGGTTCCTCGCCTTCCTCGAACGCAATGCTGAACACGCCGCGGCGCTGACCCGGCTACGGATCGCGGTCCGCGACGCCATGACGGTGGCGACGATCGTCGGGTTTGGCCCGCGATACCTCCACTCGACCGGGCAGGCCTATAAAGGCGGCCCCGCGACCGGGGTCTTTCTCGTGCTCACCGCCGATCATGCCGACGACCTCGCCGTGCCGGGCCGCAAGGCAAGCTTTGCCAAGGTCGAACTGGCGCAGGCTGTTGGCGACGCCGGCGTGCTCGCGACCCGGGGCCAGCGCGTGCTTCGTATTCACCTGAAAGGCCGAGTGTCAGCCGGTCTCGATCACCTTGTAAACTGCATTTCGGCGCTGCTTGGTAAGGCTGGATCATGAAAATAGGACTGATCGGCCTCGGCCGGATGGGCGGCAATATCGTTCGAAGATTAATGAAGGGCGGCCATGAGGTGGTTGTTTATGATATGAATGCCAGTGCCGTTCAGGCGCTGGCCGACGACGGCGCGACTGCCGCGACCAGCCTCGGCGACATGGCAGGCAAGCTCGCGGAACCGGCAATCTACTGGGTCATGCTGCCGGCGGGCGAGCCGACCGAAACGACGATCGCAACCTTGGCGGCGCAGGCATGCAGCGGTGACATTGTCATTGATGGCGGCAACAGCTTCTACAAGGACGATATCAGGCGGGCCGAGCAGCTCGGCGAAAAAGGGCTGCACTATGTCGACGTCGGCACATCCGGCGGCGTCTGGGGTCTCGAGCGCGGTTATTGCATGATGATCGGCGGTCAGGACGCCGTCGTTCGGCTGCTCGACCCGATCTTTGCGACGCTGGCTCCGGGCTTTTGCGATATTGTCCGGACTGCTGGAAGGACCGAAGCCGACGACCGCCCCGAACGCGGATATCTTCATGCCGGACCAGCCGGAGCCGGTCATTTCGTCAAGATGATCCATAACGGCATCGAATATGGCTTGATGCAGGCCTATGCGGAGGGCTTCGACATCCTCGCCGGCAAGTCCGCCGGCAAACTGCCATTGCGCGAGCGTTACACGATCGACCTGTCGGACGTTGCCGAGGTCTGGCGCCGTGGCAGTGTCATCAGCAGCTGGCTGCTCGATCTTAGTGCGATAGCACTGGCGAAAGACGACACGCTGGCTTCGTACACCGGCCACGTCGCCGACAGCGGCGAGGGGCATTGGACGCTCGAAGCGGCAATGGAAGAATCGGTCCCCGTCAACGTCTTGTCAGCGGCGCTGTATGCGCGCTACCGGTCACGGGTCGATCATACGTTCGGCGACAAGCTGCTGTCGGCGATGCGTTTCGGCTTTGGCGGGCATGTCGAGATGCCGCAGTGACACCGGCGGTGGCACCTGCCGCGACTCTCGTGATCTTTGGTGCAACGGGTGATCTGGCTAAACGGCTGTTGCTCCCGGCGCTGGTCAATCTGACGCGTGATGGTTTGATCGACGATGGCCTGACATTACTGGGCGTCAGTCGCATCGGCAACGATGATGGCCTCCGCAGCAGCCTTGCTGAGTTCATTGATGGTGCTGCCGGTGACCCGGCGTGGACTGGACTGAGGGCGCGCGTCTTCCACCTCGCGGGCGATCTGAACGACCCGGCGACCTTTCTCCAGCTCCGCGACCGCCTCGCCGCAATCGGCAACGCCAAGGTCGTCTTTTACCTCGCGACCGACCCGGCCCTGTTTGGGCCGGTTGCCGGAGCGCTTGGTGCCGTTGGACTGCTCGACGAAGCCGACGGTTTCCGCCGCATCGTCATCGAAAAGCCCTTCGGGCGCGATCTCGCATCAGCTCAGCTTTTGAACGCGCAACTCGGTGCCGTTGCCAGCGAAATGCAGATCTATCGGATAGATCATTTTCTGGGCAAGGAAACGGTTCGCAACATCATGGTCGCTCGGTTCAGCAACACGTTCATCGAGGCCGTGCTGAACTGTCGCTATGTCGACCACATCCAGATTACCGCGGCCGAAACTGTCGGCATCGGCAGCCGCGGTCGATTCTACGACAACACCGGTGCGCTGCGCGACATGGTGCCAAACCATTTGTTTCAGCTGCTTGCGATGATCGGCATGGAGCCGCCGAACAGCTTCGGCGCCGATGCGGTCCGTTCCGAAAAAGCCAAGCTTATCGAGGCCATCCGGGTACCGAGCGCCGCCGATGCCAATCTGAACGCCGTCCGCGGCCGCTACCGGGCCGGAACCGGCCACAACCAGCCGCAACATGACTATGTCGCCGAAGCCGACGTTGCCGCGAACAGCCGTACTGAGACTTACGTCGCCATGAAACTGTTCATCGACAGCTGGCGCTGGGCGGGAATGCCGTTCTATCTTCGCACGGGCAAAGCATTGTCGGCCCGCGACACTGAGATCGTCGTCGTCTTCAAGCCGGTCCGATCGGCGCTGTTTCGCGGTGCCGATGCAGCGCAGTTACTGCCGAACAAGCTGATCCTGCAAATTCAGCCGGACGAGGGGATCACCATCGAGTTTGGCGCGAAGCGTCCGGGACCGATTGTCGAAGTCGCACCGGTGTCGATGAACTTCCGATATGCCGATCATTTCGACCTGACTCGAACGACGGGATATGAGACGCTGCTCTATGATGTTCTGGTCGGTGACCAATCGCTGTTTCAAGGGGCCGATCAGAGCGAGGCGGGCTGGCTTGCCGTCCAGCCGTTGCTTGATCTTTGGGCGCTCGGCGGCGATCCGGAGGACTATGCCGCGGGCAGCGACGGGCCGGCCGGAGCGGAGGCGTTGATGACGCGCGACGGTCGCCAGTGGCATCAGCTCGGATGATCGCTGCGCCGCGTCCCCGGCTGTTCGTTGCCGATGTCGATGGCACCCTGGTACGCCACGACAAGTCCTTGGCCGATGCAACGGTGGAGGCCTTCGCACGCCTGCGCGCGGCCGGGATCGCCGCGTCGCTGATCAGCGCGCGACCGCCAAGCGGGATGGTCCGGCTAGCAGCCGCGCTTGGGCTGACCGGACCGATCGCGGCCTTCAACGGCGGTACGATCGTCGATGCCGACGGCACTATCCAATCGAGCATCCACCTTGCCCCGGCGACGGCGGCCAGCGCCGTCGCGCTTCTCGACGAGGCGGGACTGGAGATCTGGCTGTTCGCCGACGGCCAGTGGTTCACGCGTCACGCCGATCACCCGCGGGTTCCCCGCGAGCGCCTGTCCGCGGGTATCGAACCGACGGTCGTTACTGATTTCTCCGGACTGACAGCCCGTGTCGATAAGATTGTCGGGATCGGCGAGGATGAGGCCGTGCTGCTCGACCTCCAGCGACGGGCGCGGGAGGCATTCGTGGGCATGGCAACCGTCGCCATGTCGCAATCCTACTACCTCGATTTCAGCGCGACGCTGGCCAATAAAGGCGACGGCATCACCGCGCTCGCGGCGGCTTACGGCGTGCCACTGACCGAGGTCGCGGCGATCGGCGACATGGCCAACGACCTGCCGATGTTCGCCCTCGCCGGTGCTTCGATCGCGATGGGGCAGTCCCCGCCGGCGGTCCGGGACGCGGCGCGCTTTGTGACGACCAGCAACATCGACGACGGCGTCGCCCACGCGATCGATACGATCATGTTGGCGGACCGTAGCGGGTGAGCCGTCCTCTGAAGATCGCGCCGTCGATACTCGCAGCGGATCTGACGATACTCGGCGACGAGGTGCGCGCCGTCGACCGGGCCGGGGCCGACTGGCTGCACATCGACATCATGGACGGCCGTTTCGTGCCGGATATCTCCTTCGGCCCCGGCGTCGTCCGCGCAATCCGAAGATGCACGACGAAGCCGCTCAACGTGCATCTGATGGTTGTCGAGCCGGAGCGGTTCGTGGAAAGGTTCCGCGACGCTGGCGCGGACCATATCCTGGTTCAGTCGGAACCCGGCTCGACCGTCCACCTGCACCGCGTGCTTACCCAGATCCGGGACTCTGGCTGCCGCCCCGGCGTTGTAGTCGATCCTGCAACCCCAATCATCTGGCT
>CAXTTR010000044.1:0-1328 GCA_964247215.1 uncultured Sphingomonadaceae bacterium | reverse complement strand
TCCTGGATCTGGTGGACATCGTGCTGGTGATGACGGTCAATCCGGGAGCGGGCGGGCAAGCGTTCATCCCGGCCATGCTGCCCAAGATCGCCGCTTTGCGCCAGCGCTGCGCCGCGCTGGGACTGACGCCGCATATCGAAGTCGACGGCGGCCAGAACGACGAGACCATTCGCCAGTGTCACTACGCGGGGGCTGACGTCATCGTCGCTGGATCAGCAATCTTCGGAACGGCCGATTACGCCGCGACGGTTGCAAACATGCGTCGCGCCGTCGGCGCAGCGTAAGCGGCCGTACTCCGGAGGATATCTCGCAGAGTCAGCACGCATCCACGATTGCCAGGAAATCATGCGCCGTCAGGCTGGCTTCACCGACCAGCACGCCGTCGACCTCCGGCAGCGCCAGAAGAGCGGCAGCATTCGCGCCGTTGACGGACCCGCCATAGAGAATGCGGATAGGTTGGCGGTTTCCCGTCTGCCAGTTGGCGAGGCAACTGCGGATATGGCGGTGGACCGCTGCGATGTCGGCCGAGGTCGGAACACGTCCGCTGCCGATCGCCCACACCGGCTCATAAGCAACCGCCAGCTTTGCGTCGGGGGGCATCGCGCCCGGCAGACTGGCCGAAAGCTGGCGCGTAATCGTCTGCAGCGCGACACCGGCAGCGCGCTGCACCTCGTCTTCGCCGACGCATACGATCGCGACAAGATCGGCATCCCAGGCAGCTTGGACCTTCGCGGCAACCATTGCGTTCGTCTCGCAGTGGCCGCGCCGCCGCTCGGAGTGGCCAAGGATAACGGCGCTGGCCCCGGCATCCTTGAGCATGCCGGCGCTGACATCGCCGGTGAACGAGCCGCTGCGCTGCGCATGACAGTCCTCGCCGCCAATGGCGATCCGCCCTTCCGCGACGTGCACCGCACGCGAGATCAGCGTCGCCGAAAGACAGAGCAGAACGTCGAGATCGTCCGGCCGACGGTGCATCGAAGCCGCAACCAAGGCGATCTCGCCGAGCTGGTGCGCACCGCCGTGCATTTTCCAGTTCCCGACTATTAGCGGCCGCATGGTTCGCCTTGCGCCAGATCCATAGCGGCTATCCGGGCCCGCTTCGCATCAATGGACATCGCCCGCTAATCTGCCCGGCGCGCTAGTCGCAGTAATTCGGATAATATGGCTGGTAGATCAGCGCCGGCGAACAGTAACCCGGGTAGCCGTAGACAATAGGCGGGGAGTCGTAATAGCCGCCGCCCCAGCGACCTCGGCCGTACCCGCCTCGGCCGTGATCATGACCGCCACCGCGACCGAAGCCGCCGCCGCCACGACCACCATCGCCACCT
>CAXTTR010000043.1:9443-13595 GCA_964247215.1 uncultured Sphingomonadaceae bacterium | reverse complement strand
ACGTCATCCCGCACATCGGCGACTTCCGCAGCGACGGCTCGACCACCGAGGAGTGGAAGATGACCGCCGAGACCGCCAAGATTATGGGCCATGACGTGCGCGTCGTCGCCACCTGCGTGCGCGTGCCGGTGTTCGTCGGCCACTCCGAAGCGATCGCCGTCGAGTTCGAGCGCCCGATCAGCGTCGCCGAAGCGCAGGGCCTGCTCCGTGAGGCGCCGGGCATCATGCTCGTCGATAAGCGCGAGGACGGCGGCTACGTCACGCCCGTAGAGTGCGTCGGCGAGTACGCGACCTACGTCAGCCGCATTCGCAAGGACCCGACTGTCGAGCACGGGCTGCTGCTGTGGTGTGTAAGCGACAATCTCCGCAAGGGCGCGGCGCTGAACGCGGTCCAGATCGCGGAGTTACTGGGGCGGCGGCATTTGAAGAAGGGTTGAAGCTGTTTAGCTTGTGTTTGTGATAGCATATCACTATCACAACGCATGGCACAGGTGCTTATCCGCAATCTCGAAGACGATGTCGTTGAGGATTATCGCATCGCCGCGCGTGAGGCGGGCCGGTCGCTCGAGGCTGAACTGCGCGATGCTCTTCGACGGGCGCGTCCGGTCGTCGAGACGTCAGCTGACGAGCTCAAGCGGCTCTCGATCGAACTGCGCGCTATGACACCGCACGAACCGCCACAGGGCGATAGCACACTCGTAATCCGCTGGTATCGCGACACTCACGGCGGCCGCTGGACCGACGACGGGTGGGCCGATGCCGTTAGTGCTTGATGCGAGTGTCGCGCTCAAGCTGATTGTCGAAGAGCCCGGCAGTTCGCAGGCGATTGCACTGCTCGACTTGCCTGAGCAGCGCATCGCGCCCGACTGGCTGATGATGGAGGCGGCATCCGCATTGTGGAGCAAGGTCAAGTACTCGGCGCTGCTAGAAATACATGCGGAGCGCGCGTTGCGGGATCTGCCGCGCTTTCTTCACCGGCTCGTGCCATCGCGCGACTTGCTGGAACAGACTTTCCGGCTTTCCTTTCGACTGCGCCATGAAGTCTACGATTCGATTTACCTTGCGCTCGCTATTGAGGTGGGTGGAGTGCTAATTACCGCGGACAAGAAGTTTTTTGCCGCGATCGGACGTGCCAATTTGGGCGAGCATGCGCGGTTACTGAGCTGGTGACAGTGGTTCAGCCCCAAACTTTCGCCTCTTTCGACGGTCAGCAGATCGCCTGGCGCGAGCTTGGCGCTGGCCGCCCGGTTGTCCTTCTCCACGGCCTGTTCAGCCATGCCGAGATGAACTGGCTGCGCTTCGGCGAGGCGGCGGCGGTGGCGGCAGCGGGGTTCCGTGTCATCCTGCCGGACTTCCGCGCGCATGGCAGCAGCGCCGCGCCGCACGATCCGGCGGCGTATCCGCCCGATGTGCTCGCGCTCGATGTCGAGGCGCTGGTGGCGCATCTAGGACTGAGCGACTTCGACCTCGGCGGCTATTCGCTCGGCGCACGCACGGCGGTGCGCCTGCTGGCGCGCGGGATGCGGCCACGGCGGGTAGTGCTCGGCGGCATGGGGCTATCGGGGATCGTCGGCTCGGAGCAACGCGCCGCGTGGTTTCTGCACGTGATCGCCAACCGCGACAGCTTCGAGCGCGGTACGCCGGGCTGGATGGCGGCGCAATTCATGAAGACCAACCACATCGACGGCGACGCGGTCGCGCACGTCCTCCACGCGCAGCTGCCAACGCCGGTTGAGGTCGTGCGCACGCTCGACACGCCGGCGTTGGTGGTATGCGGGGCCGACGATCACGACAACGGCTCGGCCCCCGAGCTGGCGGCGGCGCTGCGCGACGCGCGCTATATCGAGGTGCCCGGCAATCACATGAGCGCGGTGACGATGCCCGAACTGGGGGCAGAGATGGCGAGCTTTCTCAGCGGCTAAGATCGTCGGTGATCCATTCACGTCACCGCCGCCTCAGCGCAAGCTGGGGTCCACGTCCGGGCAGGATCGCGCCGGTGGCGAGGTTGCCCCAGCTTTCGCTGGGGCAACGGTTAATGATGAATACGCTGACTGAATTACCCCAGCTGTTCCATCAAGTGCTCCGCCGAAGATACCTTGAACGCGCCCGGCTCTTCGACGTTGAGCTGCTCGACCTTGCCGTCCTTGACCAGCATCGAAAAACGCTGGCCGCGGGTGCCCATGCCGAATTTGCTTGCGTCCATCTCGAGGCCAAGCGCCTTGATGAAAGCGCCATTGCCGTCGGCGAGCATGGTGACCTTGCCGGCCGCGCCCGAACTTTGCGACCAGGCGTCCATCACGAACGTGTCGTTGACCGAGACGCAGACGATCTCGTCGACACCGTGCGCGCGCATCTCGTCGGCGTGAGTGATGTAGCCGGGCAGATGCTTCGCCGAGCAGGTCGGGGTGAACGCGCCGGGCACGCAGAACAGCGCTACGGTGCGCCCGCCGAACAGCGCGCTCGTCGAGATCGGCTGCGGGCCGGCCTCGGTCATCTTGATCAGGGTCGCGTCGGGGACATGGTCGCCCACTTCGATCGTCATCGTCGGTTCTCCGTTACGGGGTTCGGAGCGACCGATAACCGCGCCAACCGGCGCCGTCCAGCATTGCGCCGGGGCGGCCTGCCTGCCTAGATTGCGCGATTATGAGTGACGCCCCCTATCTCGTTGGCCAGCTGCTGCTGTCGATGCCCGGCATCGGCGACCCGCGCTTCGAACGCGCGGTGATCGCGATGTGCGTTCACGATGATGACGGCGCGCTCGGCATCATGGTCAACCGCACGATCGACGGGCTGTCGGTGCACGAGCTCATGCAGCAGCTCGACATCGATCCGGGGCGGACGCCGGCAAAGGCGCAGGTGCTGCGCGGCGGGCCGGTCGAACCGGGACGCGGCTTCGTGCTGCACTCGCCCGAATACACCGGACAGAGCACCATCACGGTCGGGCTGCCGGCGCGCTGGGCGCTGACCTCGACGCTCGACGTGCTGAAGGACATTGCGGCGGGCAGGGGCCCGGCGCGCTGGCTTGCGGCGCTCGGCTACACCGGCTGGGGGGCGGGGCAGCTCGACGGCGAGATGACCCGCCACGGCTGGCATAGCGTCGACGGCGACGACGCACTGCTGTTCGATGCGCCGCTCGAAGCCCGCTGGCCGCGCGCGTTCGGGGCGCTGGGCATCGACGTCGGGCACCTGTCGGCGACAGCAGGGCGAGCTTAGGCTGACGAACGACCGTCAGCTAATCGTCCTTCCCACCTTCACCCGCCGCCCCAGCTTGCGCTGGGGCGGCGGGTAGAGGTGGCGGGTTTTGTCCAAGCTTACGGAAGCGAGAAGCTAAGGCGACCCAGCCAAACCACACTTACTTCTTAAGCTGCTTCTTGATCTGCTTCTGCACCGCAGCCGGCTGCGCGCGCATCACCGTTTCTGCCGTCCGCGCGTCCTCGATCGGCGCGCAGTTGGTGTTTTTCGCGCCGCCGAAGTCAACGAACGCCAGCACTGCGGCGGGCGGGAATAGCAGCCCCAGCCCGACTCCCGCACCGGCACGCGCGATTAGCTGCTTCGAGATCGGATGGACCGTCGGCGCGGCGAAATAGCCCCGGATCCCGATCGGCGACTGGCCCGAGAACAAGCTGAATTCCTTCGAGCGGCCGCGAATCGAGAAATCGAGCGACTCGTCGACGAAGCTGAACTTGCCGGTCCCGGTGATGTTGGCGCGGTTGGTGTCGAAGAATACCGGGTCGGCCTGGCCGACGCCGTCCTTGACGGTAAACGCCACCAGCCCGCAGTTGATGACGCGCGGTTTTTTCAGGCGCGAGCCGAGAAAGGCGGTCAGGAAGTTCTGCACGTCGAGCTTGACCAGCTCGATGTTACGCACCCACAAAGTCCCCTTGGGAAACACCACCGCCATGCGCCCGTTCGAGGTCGCCAGGGATTTGCGTACCGTGTCGCCCAGCCCGTGCAGCTGGATGCGCGCGTGCAGGCTCGCCGTGGTACCGCTCTCGTCGACCTTAAACTGCGTCAGCAGCTTGTTGAGCGGCACCTGGCTTAGCTTGATGTCGTAGTCGGTCGCCACCGGCACAGCGCGCGCGTTGATCGTGATGTCAGACGTCAGCCGCCCGCCCGCGAGGTCAAATGCCACCGGCGACAATGTCAGCTTGC
>CAXTTR010000043.1:0-9433 GCA_964247215.1 uncultured Sphingomonadaceae bacterium | reverse complement strand
GATCGAGGCCGAAGTTGACCAGCAGGTGCCGGATATCGGCGGTACCGGTGCTGACCTTGTCGGCGGTGTATTTGATCCTCGCGTCGTACGGCTTCAGCCCTTCTACCGCGAGCGGCGCGTCGGGCAGCACGCGCGGGTGGCCGCCGACGACGGTGATCACGGCCTTGCCCCCCTTGGCGTCGAGCTTCTCGGGCGAATAGCCGACGAACGGCCCGACATCGAGGATGCTGAGCACCTTGGTGTGCAGGTCGCCGTCCATCCGCAGGCGGCTGCCGTCAGGGCGCGAAATCTTGAGGTCACCGCCAATGTCGCTGTCCCCGAAGTGCCCGCTGAGGCGGCTCAGATCGAATGTATTTCCGGTCTTGGTCAGATTGGCGGCGAGCTTATACGGCCGCGTCGAGGGCACCGCGACGCCGAGCAGCTTGAACGGCGTCTGGAGGTTCTTGCCCGCGACCGCGATGCGCAGGTCGGCACCTTCGATCGTGCTGACGCCGGGCAGCGTCCCCGACACGTCGATCGTGCTGTCGGCGACGCCGGCGTGCAGCGCCAGCGTCGTCCGTCCGCCCTCGATCGTCGAGTTCGGCGTGCTCAGCTGACCGCGCAGCGTGAACGGCGCGCCCATGGCCTTGCCGCCGCCGGTGAACGTCAGCGGCGCGTTGACCTGCTTGTTGATCGCGGCGAGGTCGCCGAACTGCAGGCGGACATCGGCCTGGCGCAGCTCGTCGATAAAATGAAGCCGCGTGCCGTTGACCGTCGCGGCATCGATCGGCGGCACCTTGAACGGCTTGTCGCCCGCAAACGTCCAGGTGTTGCGTCCCGACTTGTCCTGCTGGAGCCCGATGTTCGAATCGGCAAGCAGCAGCGAGCGGACATGCTGCTTCCCGAGGATCAGATCCCACAGGCTGATCTCGGCCTCGACGCGCCCGGCATCGAACAACGTCTTGTCCTTCGCCCAATCGGGGTTGGCGATCGTGATATGCTCGGCGACGAAGTGGATGTTGGGGTGCAGATACAGCTGGAAGTCGCCGCCGATCGTCACCTCGCGCCCGACCAGCTCAGTCGCATGCTTGAGGAAGGTGTTTCGCAGGAAACGCCCGCGCGTCACATATTGATAGATGTATGCCGCGACGAGCAGCAGCAGAAGCAACAGCACGGTCCAGCCGATAAAGCGGAAAGCGCGGCCTGTACCCGAACGGCGGCGCGGCGTGGCTTCGGCATTGATCGGAGCGGTCTGGACGTTCATCTTACTTGTAACGGGCATGGCACGGTCTCGTTCCGGCGGCTGGTCGGTTGCGTATCTCGGTTGATCCTGCTACCCGCCCGCTTTCCCACATATGAACCGCCCGGCTGAATGGGCTGCCGTGGCGGTTCTGCTATGTGTCCACCAGGAGACCAAAATGCCCAAGCTCAAGACGAAGAGCGGTGTCAAGAAGCGATTCAAGATTACCGCCAGTGGTAAGATCAAGCACGGCGCGGTCGGCAAGCGCCACCGCCTGATGAGCCACAATGCAAAGTACATCCGCCAGAACCGCGGCACCAGCGTGATCTCCGAGCCCGATACCCGGACGATCAAGCTGTGGGCCCCGTACGGCCTGAAGTAGGAGGACCCCGAAGATGGCACGTGTCAAACGCGGGACAACCTCGCACGCCCGTCACAAGCGGGTCCTCGATCAGGCGAAGGGCTATTACGGCCGCCGCAAGAACACCATCCGCGTCGCGCGGCAGGCGGTCGAAAAGGCCGGGCAATATGCCTATCGCGACCGTAAGGTGAAAAAGCGCAGCTTCCGCGCGTTGTGGATCCAGCGCATCAATGCCGCCGTGCGCGAAGTCGGCCTGACCTACGGCATGTTCATGCACGGGCTGAAGCTCGCCAATGTCGAACTCGACCGGAAAATTCTGGCCGATATCGCCATGCACGAGCCCGATTCGTTCAGCGCGATCATCGCGCAGGCGAAGGCCGCGCTCGATGCGAAGCCGGCGATGGCGGTGGCGGCGTAGCTCCCACCTCCACCGTCTTAGCTCTGCCGTTCACCCGTCGCCCCAGCGAAAGCTGGGGCCCATCTTCGAGCGAGACGCATACCTGCTCGAGGATGGACCCCAGCTTGCGCTGGGGCAGCGGGTTGTGTTGGCTAGATCTGTCTGAGCTGCGATTGAAGTCAGCCACTTCTAACGCAACCGACCCGTCTGAATATCGCTCTACAAGTCCCGCCACTCCGGGTTGTCCTTCTCGATCAGCGCAATCTTCCACGCGCGCAGCCACGCCTTCATCGCGCGCTCGCGAACCCGTGCGGGCATGATCTCGTCGTACTGCTCGACATAAACCAGCTGCGTAATCCCGTACTTTCGCACGTGCTCCGAGCCAATTCCCTCGCGGTGCTGCCATATTCGATGCAGCAGGTCCGACGTAACCCCAATGTATAACGAGCCATTCGGCTTGCTGGCCATGATGTACACCCAGCCGCCTTTCTGCACATTGCCCCTTCCGTTCGCTAACACTCGACCGTAACAGTCCGCGATCATGTCAGACAGTCACATCGTTACGCTCGCATACGCCGTCGCCCCAGCGAAAGCTGGGGCCCATCTCGCCACGAGGTCGGTCGTGCCCGGTCATGGACCCCAGCTTTCGCCGGGGAAGCGGGGGGAGTTGGAATAATGGGTATCAGCTCGGACGACATACTCGCGCAGATATCTCAAGCCGCCACCCTCGACGCGCTCGAAGCCGTCCGCGTCCGGCTTCTCGGCAAGTCCGGCTCGGTCACCGCCCTGATGAAGACGCTTGGCACCATGCCGCCCGAGCAGCGCCTCACCGAAGGTCCGCGCCTCAACGCCCTGCGCGAGTCCGTCACCGCCGCCATCGCCGCGCGCAGGGCCGAGCTCAAAGCCGCCGCGCTCGATGCGCGCCTCGCGTCCGAACGTCTCGATATGACGCTACCCGTCGCGCTCGCGCCGCAGGGCAGCATCCACCCGGTCAGCCAGGTCATGGACGAGCTCGCCGAGATCTTCGCCGATCTTGGCTTCGCGGTCGCTACCGGCCCGGAGATCGAGGACGACTGGCATAACTTCACCGCGCTCAACATCCCCGAGAGCCATCCGGCGCGCGCGATGCACGACACCTTCTACTTCCCCGGCCAGACCGCGAATTCGCGCATGCTGCTGCGCACGCACACGTCGCCGGTGCAGGTGCGGGCGATGATGACGACGCCGCCACCGATCCGCATCATCGCGCCGGGGCGGGTGTATCGCTCCGACAGCGATGCGACGCACACGCCGATGTTCCATCAGGTCGAGGGCCTGGTCATCGACCGCGGCACGACGATGGCGCAGCTGCGCTGGACGCTCGAAACTTTCGTCAAGGCGTTCTTCGAGGTCGACGACGTCACGCTGCGCTTCCGCCCGAGCTATTTCCCGTTCACCGAGCCGTCGGTCGAAGTCGACGTCGGCTGCTCGTGGGCGGGCGGGCAGCTCAGCATCGGCGGCTCCGAAAGCTGGCTCGAGATCATCGGTGCCGGGATGGTGCATCCGCGCGTGCTGACCAATTGCGGGCTCGACCCGGCGGTGTGGCAGGGCTTCGCATTCGGATGCGGCATCGACCGGCTGGCGATGCTCAAATACGGCATGACCGACCTCCGCGCGTTCTTCGACGCCGACCTGCGCTGGCTACGCCACTACGGCTTCGCCGCGCTCGACGTGCCGACGCTGAGCGGGGGAGTCGGGGCATGAAGTTCACGCTTTCGTGGCTCAAGGATCACCTCGACACCGCCGCCAGCTTCGATGACATCGTCACCGCGCTGACCAATGTCGGCCTTGAAGTCGAGGGTGTCAGCGATCCCGCCGCTAGCCTCGCGCCGTTCACCATCGCCGAGGTGCTGACCGCCGCGCCGCACCCGCAGGCCGACAAGCTGCAGGTGCTCACCGTCGCCACCGGCAGCGGCGATCCGGTGCAGGTCGTCTGCGGCGCGCCGAACGCGCGCGCGGGCATGAAGGGCGTCTTCGGCGCGGTCGGAACCACCATGCCGGGCAGCGATCTAACGCTTAAGGTCGCCAGCATCCGCGGCGTCGAATCGTGTGGCATGATGTGTTCGATGCGCGAACTCGAGCTGTCCGACGAGCATGACGGCATCATCGACCTGCCCGCCGATGCGCCGGTCGGGGCGCGCTACGCCGAGTGGGCCGGGCTTGGCGACCCGGTGATCGAGGTTGCGGTGACGCCGAACCGGCAGGACTGCATGGGGGTGCGCGGCATCGCGCGCGACCTCGCCGCCGCCGGGCTGGGTCGCCTCAAGCCGCTTGCCGAAGCGTACCGGACCGCGGCGTTCGCGGTGCCTCGCGCGGGCACCGGGCCGGAAGTCCGCACCGACGATCCTGACGGCTGTCCGGCGTTCTACGCCTGCGCGGTCAGCGGAGTCGTCAACGGCGCGTCGCATCCGTGGCTACAGGCCAGGCTGCGCGCGGTCGGGCAGCGGCCAATCTCGGCGCTGGTGGACATCACCAATTTCATCATGCTGGATCTGGGCCGGCCGCTGCACGTCTATGACCGCGCCAAGCTCGGCGGACCGCTGGTGGCGCGCAAGGCGCAGGCTGGCGAGCAAGTCGTCGCACTCAACGGCAAGAGCTACGCCCTCGACGAGACAATGACCGTCATCGCCGACGACCGCGAAGTACACGACATAGGCGGGATCATGGGCGGCGCGCATTCGGGCTGCTCCGAGGCGACCACCGACGTGCTGATCGAGTGCGCCTATTTCGATCCCGACGGCATCGCCCGTACTGGCCAGAAGCTGCTGCTGACCAGCGACGCGCGCACGCGGTTCGAGCGCGGCGTCGACCCCGGTTTCCTCGACGAGGGGCTTGCGGTCGCGACGCATCTGGTGCTGGCGCTATGTGGCGGCACGGCGAGCGAAGTCACCCGCGCCGGCCGGCCGCCGCTGGCGGACAAGGTCGTCGCCTACCGCCCGCAGCGCACGCTGATGCTCGGCGGCGTCGATGTGCCCGAGGCCGAGCAGCGGGCCATTCTCGAACGGCTCGGCTTTGGCGTCACCACTGGCGGGATATGGCAGATCGCGGTGCCGTCGTGGCGGCGCGACATCGACGGCGAGCCCGACATCGTCGAGGAGGTGCTGCGTATCCACGGCTATGTGCATATTCCGTCGATGCCGCTGCCGCGCGCCGAGGGGGTTGCCAAGCCGACGGCGACGCCGGCACAGCGTACCGAGCGCAAGCTGCGCCGGGCGCTGTCCGCACGCGGGCTCGACGAGGCGATCACGTGGAGCTTCCTGCCACCCGCCGCGGCAGCTGCCTTCGGCGATCCGGCGTGGACGCTCGACAACCCGATCTCGGCCGATCTCGCGGCGATGCGCCCGTCGCTGCTGCCGGGGCTGCTGCTCGCGGCGAAGCGCAACATCGACCGCGGTCAACCGAGCGTGCGGCTGTTCGAGATCGGGCGGCGCTATCTCGACGGCGGCGAGCAGCCGACGGCCGGGTTGGTGCTGGCGGGCATAGCCCGTGCGCGAGACTGGCGCAGCGGCGCGGCGGCGAGCTTCGATCCATTCGATGTCAAAAGCGAGGTGATCGCGGCGCTGGCGGCGGCAGGCGCACCGGTCGACCGCCTGCAGGTGCTGCCGCCCGTCGATGCATGGTATCATCCGGGCCGCTCGGGGCGGCTCGGGCTCGGGCCAAAGCAGGTACTCGCCAGCTTCGGAGAACTGCACCCGCGCGTCGCCGCCGCGTTCGACCTGAAAGGCATCGTCGTCGTTGCCGAAATCTATCTCGACGCGCTGCCCGCACCGCGCTCGGTCAAGCGCTCCAGGCCGCCGTTCGCGCCGCCCGCACTGCAGCCGGTCTACCGCGACTTCGCCTTTGTCGTCGCTGCCGGCACCGCCGCCGACTTGCTGCTGCGCGCTGTACGCGGGGCGGACAAAGCGGTTATCACCGGGGTAACTTTGTTCGACCGCTTCGACCTCGGCGACGGCAAGCTCAGCCTTGCCGTGACCGTGACGCTACAACCCGCCGAGCGCAGCTTCACCGACGCGGAAATCGAGGCTGTCTCGGCAAAGATCGTCGCGGCGGCGGCGAAGGCATGCGGGGCGGTGCTGCGGGGGTAGGCATGATTGTGCAACGCGCCTTTAGTCGCCGCTGGTTCCGTCAACCCAGTGCAGTTCCCCAATGTGCAACAGCCGCCGGTCGGCTGCTCGGCCGCAGGCGAGCGTCGCGTCCCAGGCGTGATAAGCCAGGATCAGCCGTTCGCCCTGTTGCAGCACCGCCTGGTGCCCGGGCCCGCTCAGGCAGCCGCCCGGCCCCGCCGTCTGGCTGGCGAGCAGCGGCTTGTCCTGCACGAGGCGGCACGGCCCGATGACGCTGGCGCAGACGGCATAGCCCATCGCGTAGCGTGACTGCGCCTGCCACGGCTGCCAGCCATAGTCGTTGGCGCTGAACAGCAGCACGTAATGGCCGTGCAACCGCAGCATCGTCGGGGCCTCGATGACGCGCCCCTCCCATGCCGCGGTGTTCGACAGCAGCGGCTTGGCAGTGCCGCTGGCCGCCAGTCCATCGGGCGTCAGCGGCTGCGCCCAGATCGTCGTCGGCAGGTTGAAGTCGGGGTTGTTGCCGTCGTTCTTGACCAGCAGGTACAGCGTGCCGTCGGCATCGCGGAATGGACTCGGATCGATCGAGCCGCCGAGGTCGCGCTGGCAGACCAGCGGCGCGACCGCCTGCGAGGTGAACGGTCCGAGCGGGTCCGTCGCGGTCGCCACGCCGACGCATTGCAGCTCGCTCCGCCGCTCGCGCGCGGTGAAGTACAGCGCGTAACCCTTGCCGGCCCGCAGCACCTCGGGGGCCCAGGTCAGGCCGGGCCGCGCCCACGGCGGCAGCACCGGCATGGCATCGCGCGCGAGCAGCCGCCAGGCCTTCAGGTCGCGCGACTGCGCCAGCTGGACATTGACGCCGCGCCTGGGATTGTTGGTCGCATAGGCGAGGTAGCCATCGCCGGTGGCGAGCAGGAACGGGTCGGGAAAGTCCTCGCGCAGCACCAGCGTGCCCGGATCGACGCTCAGACCAGCCTGCGCGGGCAGGGCGGTCAACGCCAGCGCCACGGCCAGCCAGCGGATCACCGCGATCGTCAGCCAATGTGCGCGAGTGTTTGCGGGCCTCATGCGCTTACGCTAGACCAGCGCATCGACAGCGCCAACAGGCGCGCACGGGGGAGGATCGCTTATGCTGCGCGTGATCGCGGGAGTGTCGTTGATGACGTTGGCAACACAGGCGCAAGCGGGGACGGTCACCACCCGCAACTTCGGGCAAACCAGCGCCGGCGAGACGGTCAAGGCAGTGACATTGGCGAACGGCCGCGGGATGCAGGTCACGCTGATCAGCCTCGGCGCGGCGGTGCAATCGGTGATCGTGCCCGACCGCGGCGGCCATTCGGCCGACGTCGCGCTCGGTTATCCGACCATCGACGGCTATCTGACCAAGTCCGAATATTTCGGCGGCACCGTCGGGCGCGTCGCCAACCGCATCGCGCGCGGGCGCTTTACGCTCGACGGCAAGGTCTATCAGACACCGGTCAATAACGGCGTCAATGCGCTGCACGGCGGCACCAAGGGTTTCGACAAGGTCGTTTGGCGCGTCACCGAGACCCAGCGCGGCGCGCGGCCGTCGGTGACCTTCGCCTACACCAGCCCCGACGGCGACCAGGGCTATCCGGGAACGCTGAGCGCCACCGCGACTTACTCGGTCGACGACGCGGGCGTGCTCGCGGTGACGTATCGCGCCACCACCGACAAGCCGACCGTCGTCAACCTGTCGAACCACAGCTACTGGAACCTCGGCGGCGAGGGCTCGGCGGCGGGCGCGATGGATCATCTGCTGACCATCCCGGCCGACAGCTTCACGCCGACTGACGCGGGCTCGATCCCGACCGGCGAGTTCCGCCCGGTGCAGGGCACGGTGTTCGACTTTCGCCAGCCGGCCCGCGTCGGCGCGCGGGTGCGCGACGCCGATCCGCAGATCGTGCTCGGCAAGGGTTACGACCATAATTGGGTGATCGCGCGCGAGCGGGCCGCCGCTCCCCGGCTGCTGGCGCGGGTCGAGGAGCCGGTCTCGGGCCGGGTCATGGAGGTCTACTCCGACCAGCCGGGGCTGCAGTTCTATTCGGGTAATTTCCTTGACGGCACTGTCGTCGGCAAGGCGGGCAAGCTCTACCGGCAGGGCGATGCGATCGTGCTCGAGCCGCAGATGTTCCCTGACACGCCGAACCAGCCGGCGTTCGGCTCGGTCCGCCTCGACCGCGGGCAGACCTACCTCAACCACATCGAATTCCGCTTTTCCAACCGCTAGGACCCGCGACATGCGCATGATCGTCCTCACCGCGCTGCTGCTTGCGGGTACCGCGCACGCGCAAGCTCCCGAGCGCTGGACGCCGGCGCACGCCAACAGCTGGTATGCGGCGCAGCCGTGGCCGGTCGGGGCGAATTACATTCCGGCGTCGGCGATCAACCAGCTCGAGATGTGGCAGGCCGACAGCTTCGATCCGGCGCGCATCGATGTCGAGCTCGGCTGGGCGCACGACAAGTTCGGCATGAACACCGCGCGGGTGTTCCTGCACGACCTCGCGTGGAGCGCCGACCCGGCCGGGTTCAAGGCGCGGCTGGCACAGTTCCTGACGATCGCGGCGAAGCACAATATTCGACCAGTATTGGTGCTGTTCGACAGCTGCTGGGATCCCGACCCGCAGCTCGGCAAGCAGCACATGCCGACGCCGGGCGTTCACAATTCGGGGTGGGTCCAGAGCCCCGGACGGCGGGCGCTCGTCGACCCGGCACAGGACGCGCGCTTTCGTGCCTATGTCGAGGATGTAGTCGGCAGCTTCGCGCACGACAAGCGCGTGCTCGCGTGGGATGTCTGGAACGAGCCCGACAATCCCGGCGGCGGCAGCTATAACGACAAGCAGCTACCCGCCGAGCGCGGCCGCATCGAGGTGCTGCTGCCGGAGATTTTTGGCTGGGCACGGAGCAAGGGGCCGGAACAGCCGCTGACCTCGGGCGTCTGGATCGGCGACGACTGGTCGCCGTCGTCGACGACGCTGAACAGCATCCAGCGCACGCAGTTGAGCCAGTCGGACGTCATCAGCTTCCACGATTACGAGTGGCCCGAGGGTTTTGAGCGGCGCGTCGCGCAACTGAAGGCCTATGGCCGCCCGGTGATCTGCACCGAGTGGATGGCGCGCGGCGCGGGATCCACCGTCGACGCGGTGCTGCCGATCGCCCGCCGCGCCAACGTCGGGATGATCAACTGGGGGCTGGTGCAAGGCAAGATCCAGACCAACCTGCCATGGGACAGCTGGCAGCGCCCGTATGTCATCGAGCAGCCGACGGTGTGGTTCCACGACCTGATGCGCCCCGACGGGACGCCGTACCGCCAGCGCGAGGCCGAGGTGTTC
>CAXTTR010000042.1:0-13629 GCA_964247215.1 uncultured Sphingomonadaceae bacterium | reverse complement strand
CAGCATGTTCATCTGCGCCCGGCTCTCGATCTGAAACACCCCGATGGTATCGCCGGTGCACAGCATGTCGTACACATCGGGCGCAGCGCTCGGCACGTTATCAAGCGTATATTGTTTGCCAAGATGCGTTGCGATCAGCGCAAAAGCACGCCGGATGCACGACAGCATGCCAAGTGCTAGTATGTCGATCTTCATCAGTTTGAGCGCGTCGATATCGTCCTTGTCCCACTCGATGAAGGTGCGGTCGGGCATCGCGCCGTTATGAATCGGCACGGTCTCATCGAGGCGGTTTTGCGTCAGCACGAAGCCACCGACATGCTGCGACAGGTGCCGCGGAAACTTTAGGATCTGCTGAACGAACTCGCCGAGCCGAGCGATCTCTGGAGCGTCGGGGTCGAAGCCGGTCTCGGTAAACCGCCGTCGCTCCATGTCGGTTGCAAAGCTGCCCCAGACGGTGCTGGTCAGGCGGCTGGTGATGTCCTCGGTCAGCCCCAATGCCTTGCCAACTTCGCGCACTGCGCTACGCGGGCGATAATGGATGACCGTCGCCGCGATGCCGGCGCGCTCGCGACCGTAGCGGCGATAGATGTACTGCATCACCTCCTCGCGTCGTTCGTGTTCGAAATCAACGTCGATGTCGGGCGGCTCGGAGCGTTCCTCGGAGACAAAACGCGAGAACAGCAGGCTGTTTTCGAGCGGATCGACCGCGGTAATGCCGAGGACGAAGCACACCGCCGAGTTTGCCGCCGAGCCACGGCCCTGGCACAATATGCCCTTGCGTTGGGCAAATGCGACGATGTCGTGGACGGTTAGGAAGTATTTGGCATAACCCATGCGGGCAATTAGCGCGAACTCCTCGGCCAACAGACTACCTAGTCGTTCAGGTAAACCTGTGGGCCAATGCTCGCGCGCCTTGGTCAGCGTCAGCGCTTCGAGCCACTCCTGCGGCGTATAGCCGGGCGGGATCGGCTCGTCGGGATACTCGTAACTCAGCTGGTCGAGTGTGAACTCGACGCGATCGAGCACGGTCTGGACCTGCTCGATCGCGGCAGGTGCATCGGCGAACAGTCGCGCCATTTCGACGGGCGGCTTGAGGTGACGCTCGGCGTTGGCGGCCAGTATCTTGCCGGCGGTCATGACGGTGCGGTTCTCACGGATGCATGTCAGGATGTCTTGCAGGCAGCGCTGCTCCGGCGTCGCGTACAGCGCATCGTTTAGCGCCAGCAATGGCACGTTCGCCGCCGCTGCGGCGGCTAGCGCTACCTGTAGCTGCCGCCGGTCACGCCCGCCGCGCAGCATCGTCGCGCCAAGCCAGACATTGCCCGGTGCGGCAGCGCTCAGCTTAGACAACATTGCAGGATCACCGCCGGGCATGACAATCAGCAGCAGCTCGCTCAGGTGATCGAGCAGGTCGGCGAAATGCAGAATACAGCCGCCCTTCTTGGCGCGCAAATTGCCGAGTGTCAGCAGCCGCGTCAGCCGCCCCCAGCCGCGGCGTGTGGCGGGGTAGGCTATGATGTCAGGCGTATCGTCGGCGAATACCAACCGCGCGCCAACAATCAGTTTGAAGCCGATATCGGCCGCGCCTGCTTCGGCGATCGCATCACGCAGTGCGACATGCGCCTGGACGACACCGGCGACGCTATTGCTGTCGGCGATGCCGATGCCGCTGTGTCCCAATTCAAGCGCTGCAGCAACCATCTCATGCGGGTGCGAGGCTCCGTACAGAAACGAGAAGTTCGTCGCCGCCGCGAGCTCGGCGTAGCGCGTCACGCGAACAGCCCGTGCAGGTACCATTCGGGAACAGGCTTTTCGGTCTGGTATAGCCCATGGCGGAAAACCCAGAAGCGCCGCCCATGGAGGTCTTCGATGCGATAATAATCGCGCGTCAGCCCGCGGCCGCCGCGGCGCTTCCACCACTCGGCGGCGATGCGTTCAGGCCCTTCATAGCGCGTCACCTCATGCGGCACCGCCCGCCAGCGAAAGCGTCGCGGCGGCCCGTCGGGAACCTCGGCGAGCACCTCGATGCGCTGCGGCGGCTCGAACAGATGTAACGGCCGCAGTGGGGGCTCGCCGGCGTCCGGAACAGGCCAACTGCACGGCGGCAGCGTCTTGGCCATTGGAAGTTCGAACGCCGCCTGCTCGGGTATGTGACTGTCGCCGGCCTGGAAGCGGCGGACGCGATGATGTCCGAGCCGCGTGCTCAGCCGGTCGAGCAAAGCGGTGATCTCGGTATTGGCAACGGTACCACGGTAAAGCTGAAGCTGCTCCGCTGCCAGCCGCTCGGTAACCGACACGCTGAGCCGGATAAGGTCGTAGCCAAAGCCCGGATCGAGCGGATCGGATAGCGTCTCGATCTTCTCGCGGAACAGCTGGAAGGTGACTTTGGGATCGCGCACCGGCTGGCCAGTTTCGACCGCCATGCGCGCGATATGACCGTCGCTGCGGAACAGCGCCGCCTCGAATCGCCGTCCGCCCAAGCCGCGGCTGTCGAGGATCGCTGCCGCCTGCATCGTCAGCCGGTTGAGTGTATCGAGTGCCGCCGCACTGTGCGTAATCGGCTCGGCGAAGCGCTGTTCAACCATGACAGCGGGGAGTGCGCGCCGCGGCGTGATTCGCGTGTCGATGTGGCCGAGCAAGCGCGCCAGTAGGTCAGGCAGCTCGGGACCGAAGCGAGCGGCGAGCGGCGCACGCGGGCGCTGCGCGAGGTCGCCAATAGTCTTCAGCCCGGCGCGGGTCAGCGCTAGGTGAGTTTCGGCGGGCACTCGTAAAGCTGCGACGGGCAGTATGTGCACTTCCCTAGCTGCGAAGGTTGCAAGCGCTACCGCAGCTTCAGGCGTGTTAGCACACGCGAGCTGCGCAGTAATGCCCTGCCCGCGCAGCCGATTATGCAGGTCGGCCGTTAGCGCCGCCTCGCCGGCATAGGCCTGCGTGCAGCCAGTTACATCGAGCAAGATACACTGCGGCAGGTCGACAGCCACCATCGGCGAATAACATTCGCACGCGTCCGCCAGCCATTTTAGCAACGCTGTGTCGGCATCGAGATCGTGCGGCACCGCGAGCAGACCGGGCAACCTCGCCCGTGCATCGGCAAGCGTCAATCCGGACACGATCCCGAGCGCCTGCGCGTGCGCATCAACCGCGGCGAGGCGAACCGCACCACGGACTTTCTCGGTCAGGACAAATGGTGTGTCACGCGGCGCGGCGTTGGTCTTCAGCGCCCGTTCGGCGGACAGCAGCGGTAAGTAAGCCGCAAGATAGCGGCGCGTCGCGGAAGCTTCTTCGGTCACGGTCCCACTCCAACTGGGCATCAAACCCGGCGATGCCGCAGCGATGGCGTAGCAAGCTGATATCAAATACTGGCGGCCCTGGCGCATTGGCATCGAGTGCGCGCGACTGTGCGGCTCCGACGCGCCAGCGGGTCTGCGCCGCGCTGGGTATTGGCTCCGCCCCGTTCCGCACGACAAGCGTCGTCACGCCGGTTCGCGCCGACGCCAGTGCCAGACGACGCGATGCTGTGTGATCAAAAGCAGGTGCTCGCCCTGATGGTTCAAGTATGAGAACACCGACCGCGCCGCAGCCTGCAATATCAGCCCCGGCGCGCAACACGGCAAGCGCATCGGGAGCACTGATGATAATCAAGCGCTCCATATCAACCCCAAGCTCGACGATGCCCGGCGCATACAGCCGTCCACTGCGATTTTCGCAGCGGTGTTCGCGAACCCAAATCAACGACTTACCAGCGCTACAACGCAATCCCAGCAGCAGCGCGAATCCTGCAGCTGCGGCTCCATCGTCGAGTTCGGCGGCATAAAATTCATGTAAGCCAGCGCGAGACAGTCCGCCTTGCAGCCGACGGTCGATGTCAGCGGCACCTAGCGTGATCGTCTCTGTCGAAACAGGGTCTTGTGACCTCGAGGCAATTTCAGCAGGCAGCGAAACTCCCTTCACAGCAGCAAGGCGACTCACATTGTTCATGTTGTGTTCTTTAGAGAACAGCGTAGTTTGCAAGTCAATCTGTTGCTGATTTAATATTAAGCTTCGAGGTTCCGAACGAAGGCTTGAAGGAACGACCTGCCCTGTACCGTTGGCACGACGAAGATGTTACGGCGGTCGCGCTCATCGTCGACGCGCTGTACATAATCGAGTTGGCTCAGGCGGTCGATGGCCCGGGTTACGGCCGGCTTTGCTATACCCAGACGGCCTGCTAACCCACGGATCGTATGCTGCGACTCATCAAGGCTAACCACAAGCAACAGAGCCATTTGACGGTTGGTTAGGTCCGGATTATCGCCCTTGACCCAATTCACAAGGGCATCCTGCCAGCGCAGCAATACACGCTCGGATTGTATCGAAGCTGATGATTCCATGATGTCAATCATTTGCTGTTAGTAGTTGATTAACACATACGCATTCGGAATGAAACAGTTTCCGAGGGTCGGCCATGCGCGTCGCGACGTTTAACGTTAATGGTATCACAGGGCGCTTATCGCTCGTGCTCGAGTGGCTAGCGGCTACGCAGCCCGACATCGTTTGCCTGCAGGAGTTGAAAGCGTCGCAGGAAAAGTTTCCGCAGAGTGCCATCAGTGACGCTGGTTACGGCGCGATCTGGCTTGGCCAGAAAAGCTGGAACGGCGTTGCCATTCTGGCGCGCGGCAGCGATCCGGTCGAGACGCGGCGCGGGTTGCCGGGCGATCCGGATGATGTACAAAGCCGCTATATCGAGGCTGCGGTACACGGCGTGCTGGTCGGCTGCCTGTACACGCCGAATGGCAATCCACGCCCCGGGCCAAAGTTCGACTATAAGCTTGCGTGGCTGGCACGGTTCGAGACGTATGCGGCGGAGTTGCTCAACACCGGGCTGTCGGTCGTGCTCGCAGGCGATTACAACATCATGCCGACGCCGGCCGACGTCTATAAGCCCGAGCGCTGGGCCGAGGATGCGCTGTTTGCTCCCGAGGTGCGGGCAGCGTTCTTCCGGCTGATCGAGCAAGGCTGGACCGACGCGGTACGCAAGCTGCATCCCGATGCCACGATCTACACCTTCTGGGACTATTTCCGGAACGCCTATGGCCGCAATGCAGGCTTGCGGATCGACCACTTCCTGCTCAGCCCAGCGGCCCTGCCCCGCTTGCATGCCGGCGGTGTCGACACCGATGTCCGCGGGCGCGACCACGCCAGCGATCATGCACCGGTGTGGATCGAGCTCGACGATGCTGCCGCAAAGCCGCCCTCCAAACCCCGCCGCCGCTAAGCCCATAGCTTGTGCCGAGACCGCTTGATCGGCTAGGGCGAAGCTTCCGCTTCGGCAGCGGGCCTGTAGCTCAATGGTAGAGCCGGCCGCTCATAACGGCTTGGTTGGGGGTTCGAATCCCTCCGGGCCCACCACCTTGGCAACGCACATGAGGACCGCTTGAGCCGATGATCTTGCCCCACCTCGCGGACCGTCCGCGGCCGCGCTGGCGCAAGTTCGTGGGGCCGGTCGCGGCGCTGGTCGTGCTGGCGCTCGGGTTGTTCGCGCTGCACCGGATCTCGCGCGAGGTCGACTTCGACGATGTCGTCGCGGCGGTCCATGCCACCCCGACGCTGACGCTGCTGCTCGCCGCCGCCGCGACGATGATGAGCTACCTCGTGCTGACCGGCTACGACTGGATCGCGCTCGGGCACCTTGGCTACCGGCTGCCGCTGCGGATCGTCGCCAACGGTGCCTTCGTCAGCTTCACGATGAGTCATACGCTCGGGCTGACGGCGCTGACCGGCGGTACGGTGCGCTACCGCTTCTACACCCGCGCCGGGGTGACGCCGCTCGATGTCGTACTGATCGTCGCGCTGTGCGGGTGGACGTTCTGGCTCGGCGTCGTGATGGTCGCCGGACTCGGGCTCGTGGTGGACCCGGCGCTGGCAGCAACGACCAGTCACTTGCCTGCAGGCCTGAACCGCTGGCTCGGCTGGCTGCTGCTCGGCAGCGCCGCCGCGTACAGCCTGTTTGCCAGCTGGTACCGCAAGCCGCTGCGCATCTCGCAGCTGGTGTTCTATCTCCCGAGCGGCAGCGACACGGTGAAGCAGATCCTGCTCGGCGCGCTCGACCTGAGCTTTGCCGCGGCAGCACTGTACGTCCTGCTGCCCGCCGCCGACCTGCCGCCTTTCCCGGTCTTCCTGACCGTCTACGCTGTTGCAATGATCGTCGGCGCGCTGAGCCATGCGCCCGGCGGGCTCGGTGTCTTCGAGGCGGTCGTGCTGGTCATGCTGCCAGGCGCGGCGAAGGAGGACGTCCTCGCCGCGCTGTTCCTGTTCCGGCTGATCTACACCATCATCCCGTTCGGCTTTGGCCTGCTGCTATTATCCATCACGGAGTTCAAAGCCTTCCAGCACCGCCGCGATGTCCTCGAGCCCGAGCCGGTCATGGCTCCATTGACGCCGGAGTCAGCCACTTCCGCGCCTTGTTCCGCAAACCCTCTGCCAGCCCCGGCAACGCAAGCACTTCGTCGACCTCCGCCGGCGGGCGGCAACGCGCGACGGTGAAGGCTGCGATCCGGCGTATCGTCCAATCGCTCGCATGCCGCTCGACCCGCTCGACCGCGTCGGCTGCCGCGACGAACCCGGTCTCGATGACCCGGTAGTACCAGCCGCAGCGGCCATTGCCGAACATCGCGCGCACCAGCAGCAGCTCGCCGTACACTGCTGCCAGCTTCCAGCACGGCTGCCGCGGCTCGGACACCTCGAGCAGCGCGGTGCCGATCCGGTGCCGGTCGCCGATGCACACCGTCGTCTCGTCAAAACCGGTCAACGCAAGATTCTCGCCCATGCCGCCGGGACCGAACCGCAATGCCGGGAACGCCGCCGACCACTCGGCGTATGCAGCGACATCATAAGCATACACGGCCTTGTCGGGGCCACCGTGGAAGCGCCTGTCGGCCTGCTCATCGCCGGCCAGCCCAAGCTGCCCGACCGCGACCGGCCCCGCCGCCGCGGCCTTGCGGAAAGCGCTTGGCTTGCCGGCATCACCCAGCGGTGCCGACTTGCCGGTGTGGACCGAAACAACCTGCCCTGCCGTCAAATCACCTCTTGCAATCACCGCGCTTTCCCCCGATCTTCAACATTCCAGCCATGCTAGCGAAAGGAGGTGATCCAGTGTCTCATTGTCTCATGTCGAACACCGGAACTGTATCGAGTGGTCGTGAGGTTCGCGTCCGCTAGATTACCTCCGGTTCGCATACCGGCAATGGAAGGGCCGTCCGGGCAACCGGGCGGCCCTTCGTCGTTTGTAGTGTGCGTGGCAGCATGTCCAGACCGGCATTGCGCTTGAGCCCCACCCTCGCCCTTCGATCCAACCTCCTCCAATTTCAAACCGTCACCCCGGCGCAGGCGGGGGCCCATACACCTCGATCATTTGACGTGTATGGGTCCCCCGCCTGCGCGGGGTGACGACGAGATTTGATCGCAGTCGATTTCAGCCTTTCATGACTCCGTCCATCATATCGTGACCGGTACGATGCCTGGCCTTTCATGACTCCCAGGTCCGCGCCGCGTCAGGCCTTTCATGACTCTTGGAAACTTGTAACGCATTGATCCCGCAAAATATTGCTGGTCTTTCATGACTCGCAAACGAGAACTTCGTTTCGTCTTTCATGACTCGATCCGTGAGTTTCAGACCGGAAACCGGTCCGGCCTTTCATGACTCTTTGGTGACTGCCAATCGACGCCACGTCTTAGAGTGCGATGTTAGTTGTTCAGGGTGCAGGGTAGCAGGTGAGATCGATCGCATCGTACTCTAGCCTTTCGTGACTCTCTGACAATTTGAAACGGGCGATGAAGCAGACTCTGTCTGGTGGCCCATACACGTCGACCGCTTGACGCGTATGGAGCCCCGCCTCCGCGGGGTGAAGGTTCGACTTGGGCTGGAGAGTAATCACGCCACTAAGCTGGTTACTAACCTATTTGGCATGTTATGTCAATCCAAACTGGCCCTGCGCGACGACCTCAGCATGTTGTTGAGTGGATATGACTAACCGACCCGCTCACCCTGAGCCTTCATCGAGGATCCCATCCGGATAATACCCTTCGAGGCGTGAGCCGGCGACCTATAACCGGTGGATAGCACATAGCTTATTGCCGTCGGGATCGCGCACATAGGCGAGGTGCATCGACCCGATGCTGTTGCTGCGCAGTCCCGGTGCGTTTTCGGTACTGATGCCGCCGTCCGCGACCGCGATGTCGTGGAATGCCTGCACCTGCTCGGGCGAGTCGCACTGGAACCCGATCGTACCCCCGTTGGCGGCGGTTGCCGGTTCGCCGTTGATCGGCTCGCTGATGCAGAACGTGTTCCCGCCGTGCCGGTAGAACAGCCGCGTGTGGCCCGAAGCGGCGACGTTTCGCATCGGCTCCCCCGCGCCGAGCGTGCCGAGCACCGCGTCGTAAAAACGCTTCGAGCGCTCGATGTCGTTCGATCCGATCATGATGTGGCTGAACATGCCTGCTTCCTCCGCGTCAGCCTCAGTTGCAACCAAGTGAGGACGCTCTAGACATTAACGTATTGGCGAGATGAGAAGATTAGGAAAGCGCGCCAAAATGCGCGGGATCAGCAAGCCGATTACGATCAGCACGATTCCAATGATGCCAAAGTCGATCGCGGCCGCATAGGGGTTGCCATCAGCCAGCCGCGCAGTCTCGCCGGGAGCCGAAGCGCGGTATAATACCTTTACCCGCTGACCCAGCGCCAACGGCGTGCGCGAGTTCTCGGCATAGGTGAAGTTGCTGCCGCCAGCGGGCCTGACCTCGATGTCAGCGTGATACGGTCCGGCATTGAGCCGCGTGACAATCCCGGCAGCTACGATGGTATCCGGCGCCTGCTGCTCTTTACGCTGTTGCACAGCGATGACCGCCGCAATTAACAGCGCCACAAGTCCCAGAGCCGCGAAGAGGTAAGTAAGGCGAATTGGGTTCATCTCATGTAACCGATGTAAGCGTTGCCACCAGCGACGAGCCCGCGCGAGTCTCCAAGGATCAGCATTATTGCCTTTGGAATGATTGCTGGGCCGTCGCCGAACAATGTGTCCGCAATGATGCGCGTTGGCGAGGTCAGTTCGGTGATGAAGCCAACAGGATCCATACCCATGAGAAACGCGGAGCCAACGCGCCCGATAAATGGCGTCGAAAAGCCCAAATCGGCCAGAATGCAGGCACCAGTAAAATCAGCGCGAGTAAGTTCCCGCGCACTGGTCATGGCGGTCTTGTAGATCAAGCCGGTGTTCCACATTGCAACCGTCGAGCCGCTAGCGTTCAGAGCGCGGCCGACAAGCTGCCGGGCGATCACGCTGCCGAGCTTGGGAACCTTCAAGCCCGGTGTAGAGATACCTGCGCCGATGCCGCCGTAATGGAATACCTGCTCCTTGTGCGCTGGATCGAAAATCTTCACGACGCCGCCGGTCGCCGCCACGATGTCGATGCTGAAACCGCCACTGCCGGACGTCTCGAACTGCCATTTCGAACGCTCGACCAAATGTATCACTCACGTCTCCGTCACAGCAGAATAAACCTGCAACTCAAGTATCGCTGCTAACAGCAGTTTGTACATAGCTGAAGCTTGATCACGTCCGAGAGCGTGGTTGCGCACGCTGTCACCTCGCGGCATCATCGCAAGCGGACAGGGAGAACGCGCCTATGGTCATCGCACTGCTCGCCGCCGCCACGCTCGCTGCCGCACCCTATCCGGTGGCGGAGAAATCGGTCGCGCAGATCGCCGCCGACCTGGGCAGCGGGCGCACGACATCGGTTGCGGTCGTCCAGGCTTACCTGCAACGGATCGACACCATCGACGCACACGGCACCGCGCTGCACAGCGTCATCGCGGTCAACCCCGGCGTGCTCGCCGAAGCGCGGGCGGCAGACGCAGCGCGGGCGGGCGGGCGCAGGCTCGGCCCGCTCGCCGGGATACCGGTGCTGATCAAGGATAATATCGAGACGACCGGCATGCCGACCACCGCCGGGTCGCTGGCGCTGGCGGCGAACGACACCAACCGCGACGCGCCGCTGGTGGCGCGGCTGCGCGCGGCGGGTGCGCTGATCCTCGGCAAGACCAACCTGTCCGAATGGGCGAACATCCGCTCGACGCATTCGATCAGCGGCTGGTCGGGGGTCGGCGGGCTCGTCAAGAACCCTTACGCGCTCGACCGCAATGCCTGCGGCTCGTCATCGGGGACGGGCGCTGCGATCGCCGCCAGCCTTGCGACCGCCGGCGTCGGCACCGAGACCGACGGCTCGGTGACCTGCCCGTCGTCGTTCAACGGGCTGGTCGGGCTGAAGCCCACCGTCGGCCTCGTGTCACGGACGTACGTCGTGCCGATCTCGCATACGCAGGACACGCCGGGGCCGATGACGCGCAGCGTCGCCGATGCGGCCGTGCTGCTTACCGCGATGGCGGGCAGCGACGCCGCCGACCCGGCGACGGCGGACGCCGACAAGCACCGCACCGATTACGCCGCGGCGCTGAGCGGCGCGACACTGCGCGGCAAGCGGCTGGGCGTGATGCGCTATGCAGCCGAGCTGAACCCCGTCGAAGACAGGCTGTTCGAGGCAACGCTGGCGCGGTTGAAGGGAGCGGGCGCGGAGATCGTCGAGATCACCGGCTACAAGCCCGACCCCAAGCAGGGCGATTATGAACAGACGATCCTGCTAACCGAGCTCAAGGCCGACCTGAACACATATCTCGCGACGACGCCTTCGGCGGTAAAGACGCGTACGCTGGCCGACGTCATCGCCTTCGACGATGCGACGCCGCGCGAGCGCGTGCTGTTCGAGCAGGAGCTGTTCGTCCAGGCCGAGGCCACCAAGGGCTATGCCGACCCGGCGTATGTAACGGCGAAGGCGGCCGCGCACCGGCTCGCGGCCGAGCAGGGCATCGACGCGCTGGTCGCCAAATATCATGTCGATGCGCTCGTCGCACCGAGCTACGGCCCGGCGTGGCGCACCGACGTGGTCGGCGGCGACCACGACGCGGGCGCGATCGCCAGCATCGCCGCGGTGGCGGGCTACCCGCACCTGACGGTGCCGATGGGGCTGGTCGGCGGGCTGCGCTGCTGCAGCTCGGCAGTGCGTTCGAGACGCTGATCGCCGGACGCAGGCCGCCGGCGTATGTGTCGTCGATCGAGACGACTGCCGCGATGGCGGCGGCGCTCGCCCCGGCGCGCTGACGGTCGCGGCGCAACGCTGATGACTGAATAAGCGTTGATAAGCCCAGTTCGCTAATTGGCAAACCATTCCAACCCGCTCATCCCGAGCGAAGTCGAGGGACCTGCCCGGAGATTGTGCGTCCCTCGACTTCGCTCGGGATGAGCGGTTCGGGTAATTTCAGTCACTGGTCGAGTGTTTCAATCACATCCGAAGTGAGCCTAAGCTAGCCGTCAACGACGCTTTGGGGAGCGCAGATGGACTTCGACTTTTCGGCCGATGCGAAAGAGCTACGGCTCGCCGCGCGCCGCTTTCTCGACGAGCGTGCCGGTCCGGCGGTGGCGCGGCGCGCGATGAACGGCGATGCGCCCTATGACGCGGCGCTGTGGCTGGAAGTCATCGGCCTCGGCTGGACTGCGGCGCGGGTGCCCGAGGCGCACGGCGGCGTCGGCATGACGGCGGAGGCCGCATGCGTGCTCGCCGAGGAGGCCGGACGCAGCCTTGCACCGGTGCCGCTGACCTCGGTGCTGGCAGCGACCGAGGCGCTGCTGCTCGCGGGGAGCGCGGCACAGCAGGCGCGCTGGCTGCCGGGCATCGCCGACGGCTCGGTGATCGCGGTTACCGGCTGGGCCGAGAGCGGCAACGCCGCGCCGCTGCAGGCGATGTCGAACAGCGCCGCGCGGGTCACCGGAGGTCTGCTCACCGGGGTCAAGTTCCCGGTTGCCGACCTGCTTGGCGCACAGCTGGCAATCGTCGCCGCACAGGGGCCGGACGGCGCGCAGCTTTACCTCGTCGACCTGGAAAAGCCCGGCGTCATGGTCGAGCCGGTCACCACGCTCGACCTTGTCCGCCGCCACGGCAGACTGACCGCCGTCGGTGCGCCCGCCGAGCCGCTCGGCACTCCGGGCGACGCGCAGGACTGGCTCGACCGCGCCGCGCTGCTCGCCGCATGGGAAGCGATCGGCACCGCGAGCGCGGCGATGGAGATGACCGTGGCTTATGCCAGGCAGCGCGTCGCGTTCGGTCAGGCGATCGGGCGCTATCAGGGCGTCAAGCACAAGTGCGCCGACATGTACATCAAGCTCGAACTGGCCCGCGCCCACGCGCTGCACGGCGCGGCGTCGATGGTCAATGACGCGCCCGAACTGCGGCAAGCTGCCAGCGCTGCACGGGTTGCCAGCCTCGATGCGTTGAGCTTTACCGCCGAGGAAGCGGTGCAGCTCCACGGCGGCATCGGCTTTACCTGGGAAAGCGACTGCCAATTCTATTACCGCCGCAACCGCGCTTTGGTCGCCGCACTCGGCAGCCGCGGCTTCTGGGCCGACCGGCTGGTGCGGAGCCTGGAGCAGCGTAACGCGGCGTAGTAAAGCCCTCTCCCGTCCTTACGGGAGAGGGTTGGGTGAGGGTCTTGCTTCCTTGTTTCCTTCCTGCTTCGGGCCGGTAGAGAGCAAGGAAGACCCTCATCCAACCTTCTCCCGTAAGAACGGGAGAAGGTTAGGACATAAGGAGCAAGTCATGGACTTCAACGACACCGCATCCGAGGCCGCCTACCGCGCGCAGGTCCGCGGCTGGCTCGACACCGCTGCCGCCGAATACCGCGAGCCGCCCGTGACGCCGTGGCCGCTCGACGAGTTCGTCCGCCGCTCGCGCGCGTGGCAGGCGGCGAAGCATGCGGCGGGCTATGCCGGGATCACCTGGCCCAAGGCGGTCGGCGGCCAGGGCTTGAGCCCGATGCACCAGATCATCTTCAACCAGGAGGAGAGCCGCGGTTACGCACCGACCGCGCTGTACCAGATCGGCCTCGGCATGTGCATCCCGACGGTGTTCAGCCACGGCGCGGCACCGGTGATCGAGCGCTACGTCGCCAGGGCGCTGCGCGGCGACGAAGTCTGGTGCCAGCTGTTCTCCGAACCCGCCGCGGGTTCGGACCTCGCCGGCATCCGTACCAAGGCGGTCCGCGACGGCGACGACTGGGTGATCGACGGACAGAAGGTCTGGACGAGCTTCGCGCACCGCTCCGACTTCGGCATCGTTATCTGCCGCACCGACCCGGCCGCGCCCAAGCACAAGGGACTGTCGATGTTCATCGTCGACATGCACGCAAGCGGTGTGGACATCCGCCCGATCAAGCAAATGTCGGGCGGCAGCGACTTCAACGAGGTGTTCTTCACCGGCGTGCGTGTGGCCGACAGCCACCGGCTCGGCGCGGCGGGCGACGGCTGGAAGGTCGCGCTGACGACGCTCATGCACGAGCGGCTGGCGGTCGGCGGCAAGCCGCGCCACGCGCCGGGCTACCACGAGCTGCTCGGGCTAGCGCGCCGCACCGATACGCCGCGCGGCCCGGCAATCGAGCAGGCCGACGTCCGCGAGCGTATCGCGGCGACTTACATCGCCGACGAAGGCATCAGCCTGACGCAGATGCGCGCGCTGTCGGCGCTGTCGAAGGGCGACCTGCCGGGGCCC
>CAXTTR010000041.1:0-13640 GCA_964247215.1 uncultured Sphingomonadaceae bacterium | reverse complement strand
GTCGGATTTATTACACTCACAAATGGACCGCAGGAAATTAGCAGATTTACGAACGTCGGCGGCCGCCCGTGGTGCGGAGCGAATGTCTACCGCTTGAACGAATTGCGCGTTTTTACGGCTGACAGCAGCGTTCCCGAGCCGGCAAGTTGGGCTTTGCTGCTGACGGGTTTTCCGCTGACAGGCACCGCGCTGCGCCGCCGGAGCATGCTGACCGCCTAAGCTGGCCACGTCTAACCGGCTGAAGTAACAATCAGCCGGAGCCGTTCCGAAATGTGCGGAACACGTCGTTAAGATCATCGTTGGCCACCCGTCACGGTGGGAGCGATGCGTGAAACTGACGATCTTCGGTCTGACTGTGACTTCTTCGTGGGGCAATGGTCATGCGACGCTGTGGCGGGGGCTGATTCGCGCGCTCGCCAGCGCTGGGCATGAGATCGTCTTCGTCGAACGCGACGTCTCGTGGTATGCCGCGCATCGTGATCTGACCGAACTGCCGGGCGCACGGCTGCTGCTGTACACCGACTGGGCCGAGCTACTCGCGCAGCGCGCTGGCCTGCTTGATGCCGACGCACTGATCGTGACGTCCTATTGCCCCGATGCTGTCGCGGCGGCGCGACTGATCGCCGACGACGCTCGCGGCGTCTCGGTGTTCTACGACCTTGATACGCCGGTGACGCTGGCGCGGCTCGCGACAGGCGAAGCGGTCGCTTATCTACCGCCTGAAGGCCTCGGCAGCTTCGACCTCGTCCTCAGCTACACCGGTGGCGAGGCCTTAACGGCGTTACGCGACCAGCTTGGCGCTAGGCGGACCGCACCGCTGTATGGCCATGTCGATCCGGACGCGCATCGGCCAGTGACGGCGCAAGCGATGTTCTCGGGCGATCTGTCCTACCTAGGAACCTATGCCGCTGACCGGCAGGCTATGCTGACCGAGCTGTTCATCGCTCCAGCCGCCGCTTCGCCCGCGCGCCGCTTCGTGTTAGGCGGCTCGGGCTATCCCGCTGACTTCCCCTGGCAGCGCAATATCTTTTTTATGTCGCACGTTGCGCCGCCCGATCATCCCGCCTTCTTCAGTTCGTCGCGATTGACGCTCAACGTCACTAGGCGCGACATGGCAGCGATGGGCTGGTGCCCGTCGGGACGGCTATTCGAGGCAGCGGCGTGCGGCGCGCCGATCATCTCCGACGACTGGGCTGGGCTAAGCAGCTTTTTCGCGCCGGGTGAGGAAATCCTGATCGCCCACAGCGCCGCGGATACCCTCGCCGCATTGACGTATAGCAATGACGAGTTGCGTCGCATTGCCCGCCGCGCGCGCGACCGGGTGCTGGCCGAACACAGCTCGGCGCGGCGGGCGGCGGAGTTGGTCGAACTCATCGAAGCGGCGCGGCGGCCCGAAGCACTGGTTGCCGACTTCGCAACGATGGCCGCCTGAGCGGATGTGGGGGATTATACCGGCGGCCGGTAACGGTGCCCGCATCCAGCCGCTCGCCTTCTCCAAGGAGCTACTCCCGGTCGGGAGCCGCATCGATGCCGATGGCAACGAACGGCCAAAGGCGGTGAGCGAATATCTTGTCGAGCGCTTGGTAACAGGCGGCGCAGACAAGATCTGCTTTGTCATCTCGCCGGGTAAATCGGACATCATGAGCTACTACGGCGGCGGGGTCAGCGGCGTTCACACCGCGTTCGTCGTACAGCCTGCCGCAGCGGGCTTATGCGATGCAATTTTCCGCGCGCTTCCCTTGATCGCAAAAGATGAGCCGGTGCTGATCGGGTTACCTGACACGATCTGGTTCCCCGCCGACGCGCTGACCCGTTTGCCCGCTGGCACGCTTGCTTTCTTGTTGTTTCCGGTTGAACGTCCTGAATTGTTCGACGCCGTCGTGATGGATGATAATAGCAAAATCCTGCAAATTCAGGTCAAGCAGCCGGGCGCTGCCTCGAACTGGATATGGGGGGCGTTCAGCATGCCAGGTCACGTCTTCCACGAGCTGTATGCCCTGTGGCGGGAGCCGGGCCGCAGGGATGAATATATCGGCACGCTGGTGAATGCGTGGCTCGCGCGCGGCGGTTCGGCGGTGGGCGTGCGCGCTGGTGAGACATATGTCGATGTCGGGACACTTGGCGGCTATCGTTCGGCAATTCAACTTCTGACCACAGCGTGAGCGCATCGGCGGTGATGTCAGTATCGCAGGCCTTCGCCGAGCGGCTGGCCAGCGGTGTCGATATCGACGAACCGGTCGCAGTGGTCGTCGCGCATCCTGACGATGAGACGCTGTGGACCGGCGCGGCGCTGCGCCGCCTGAAGCAGTTGCGGCTGATCTTGCTGACCGATGGCGCGCCGCTGGATATGGCCGATGCCGTTCGGCACGGCTTCAAGAGCCGCGCCGCTTATGCAAATGCGCGAGCGAGCGAGTTCGGTACCGCCTTGACAGCGCTTGATGTTCGCGCCGGCTATCAGCACTACGATGTGCCGGACCAGCAAACGGCCGCAACGCTGGCACCGATCATCGACCAGCTCGCCGCCGACCTCGCCGACGCCGCCGCAGTGATTACACACCCCTACGAGGGCGGTCACCCTGACCACGATGCCGCTGCTTACACAGTGCGCGCCGCGGTCGACCGGCTCGCGCGCGCGGGCTCGGCACCGGCGGTGGTCGAGTTCGCCTGCTATCATGCTATCGATGGCCAGCGCCGCTTTGGCGAGTTCTGGCCTGACCCAGGCTCGCCCGAGCAGACGCGCGTTCTCGACGCGAAGGACCATGAGCGTGTTGGCGCGGCAATCTTAGCCCACCACACGCAGGCAATGGTCATTGGTGGCTGGCGGCCTCAAGTTGAACGCTGGCGCGCAGCTCCGGCGTATGATTTCACGGCTTCGCCTCCGCCGGGCTGGTGCCTGTACGACAGTCTTGGCTGGGCGATGAACTCGGCTCGCTGGCGAGCGCTGGCGCAGGACCAAACCAGGGCTGAGCGAGCGCGGGTTGTCCCTGTGACCCAAGCCGCACCGGCGGTCCAGCGCGCGTGACGTTAACGATCGTGTCGGTCGCCTACCCGTTCGCCCCAGTCACGGCCGACCCGGCGGGCGGGGCCGAGCAGGTGCTGGCGCAGCTTGACCGCGCACTCGTCGTCGCCGGCCACCGCTCGATCGTCGTGGCACCGGAGGGATCGGTAACTGCTGGCGAGTTGATGACGATCCCCGGGCCGGTTGGCGAGATCGACGACGTGCAACGTGCGGCGACCTACGCCCAGTTGACGACGGTCTTGCGAGAGCTTCTCCACTTCGACAGTGTAGATCTTGTGCATCTACATGGCATCGATTTCGCCGAATACATTCCACGGCGAAATGTACCTGTTCTGGTGACGCTGCACTTGCCGCTCGACTGGTACCCGCCAGAAATGATGACCACTGCCCAAGACGCGATCTGGTTCAATCCGGTGTCGGCGGAGCAGGTCGCCGTGGATCACATACATGCTGATGCCTCGGTGATCAGCAACGCGCACCTGCTTTCACCAATCGAAAACGGCGTCGATATCGACCTGTACACCCCTGCCACGATGAAGCAGGATTACGCGTTGATTCTTGGCCGGGTCGCACCGGAAAAGGGCTTTCACGATGCACTGGACGCTGCCAAGCTTGCCAGTGTGCCGCTGCTCGCGGCAGGGACGGTCTTCCCCTATGCCGCGCATCAGTGGTATTTTGATCAACAGCTCATACCGCGCTTCGACGCGACCCGCCGCTGGCTTGGTGCGGCGCACGGTGCTGCAAAGCGCCGCTTGCTCGCCGAGGCGCGGTGTGTGCTGATCCCGTCGACGGCGCGCGAAACATCCTCGCTGGTCGCGATGGAGGCGCTGGCGAGCGGCACGCCGGTCATAGCTTACCGTAGCGGCGCATTGCCGAGCATCGTCGACGACGGCGTTACGGGCTTCCTCGTCGATAATGTTGCCGGAATAGCAGCCGCGATGACGCGGATAAACGCGATCGATCCCGCCGTTTGCCGAAAGACTGCTTGCGAGCGGTTTCCCCTAAAGCGCACCACCGACGCGTACCTACAACTCTACAACCGGCTGGCGGCATGGTAACGACCTTAGACATGGACACAGGCTATCCAGCCGCTTGGGCAACAACACTAAACGCCTATGTCGCCGGCGATATTTCCGGCCAGATCGCGCTGACCCGGATGCTGCTGTCGGGTGACCCGCCGACGCCCGAGCGGCTGATGCAACTCGCGCCGTTGACTATGAGTGATCAGAGCAGCCTGCCGCTAGCGGCCTTGGCGGCTCTAGCCCATCGTCATCGGGACCAGCTCGCCGCGCTAGCACAGCTTGCCGCAACCGGCATCGCGCCACAGGGAGCCGACCTTGTCGCGTCGACGCGCGAAATCTTCGACCGCATGGCGCTTGCGGCACCGGAGGCCGCAGTGGCATTTTACTCGCTTGGCGACCCGGCTCTGCTCGATCAGGCGACGGCTGAGCTACTCGCGACAATTCGCAGCTGGGTTCCGATCGAACGCCGCGCCGTGCTCGACTTCGGCTGCGGCATCGGGCGTGTCACGATCGCCCTTGCGCCCGAAGTCGCCAGCGTCGTCGGCCTTGATCTATCATCTGAGATGCTGGCGCAGGCGCGCCGCCGGGCTGCAGCGGTGCCGAACGTTCGCTTCGAGCTGTCGAACGGCCACGATCTCGCCGCCATAGCTAGCGTCAGCATCGATTTGTTGCTGGCGGTCGACAGCCTTCCGTACATGGCTGGAACGCCCCTACTCGACGGGCTGTTCGCCGAGACCGCACGCGTGCTTCGGGCCGGCGGCGACATGCTGGTGTTTAACTGGTCCTACCGCGGTGACGCGGCCGAGGACATTGCGGAGGCGCACGCCTGCGCTTCGAAACACGGCTTCGAGGTCATTCGCGCCGGCGAGCGGCCGTTCACAATTTGGGACGGCACCGGCTTCCACCTCCGCCGTCTTTGACCAATGACTACGACGGCCGAGCACTGGGCATTGTGGGAACGCGACCCGCGCGCGACGCCATTCCAGTCACCGGCGTGGCTCGACGCGTGGTGGACGCATCTCGGCGGCGGCGAGCGGCTCGACATCGCCGTACGCGATGCTGGAGGCAAACTGGTCGCAGCGCTGCCGATGTTCATCTGGCACGACGAAGGACGGCGCAAGCTGGTGCCCGTCGGCGCAGGCCATAGTGACTATTGCGACGCACTGATCGATTCGACGGCGAGTTCACCAGAGGCACTCAGCGCGGCACTGTGGTCCGAGATCGCCGAAACTAGCGACCGCTGGGACGAGCTGTTGCTGCCCGACTTGCGGCCCGGTTCACTGCTGCTCGGGACAGTTCCGGACGGCCTCGTGGCGAGCGATGACCCCGGCGATGTCTGCCCGGTGCTGACGCTCCCGGCCGGTAACTCGCCCGCAGCGCTGCTACCCGCGCTAAGCAAGACGCAACGGCGCAAGGTTGTGCACGACCGCCACCGGGCTGACAACCTCGGCGGCGTCACCGTCGCACTGGCTGCACCACACGAGATCGACGCGGCTCTCTACGGACTTTTCGAGCTGCACTCCGTACGCTGGCAGGCGGCGGGCGAAGCTGGAGTACTAGCCGATGCGAAGGTCCGCAGCTTCCACCGGGCAGCTGCACCCGCGCTCGCCGCCGCCGGACTGCTGCGGCTAGCTGTAGTCCGCCACCACGAGCGCATCGTCGCCGTCCTGCACGGCTTTGCCGATCGCCACCGCTGGCATTCGTACATTAACGGCGTTGACCACAGCATTGCTGGCCAGAGCTTCGGCACGCTCGCCTTCGCCTGCATGATCGAAGCAGCAGTCGCGGTCGGCGCGTCCGAGTTCCACTTCCTGCGCGGCGAGGAGCCGTACAAATACGCCTGGGGTGCAGTCCCGGTGCACACCGTCCGGCGTATAATCCGCAAGCGCTAGAGCTGAGGCAGTCCCGCTGCCGCGAGGTGCGCGAACAACTCGGCCTGCAGTTCAACCAGCCCCGTTTCGCTCCACGCCTCGACGCGCGCGGTCAGCTTCGCCTCGGTCCCAGAGGCGCGCAGCAGCCACCAGCCACCTGGCGTCGTGACTCGCAAACCGTCGGTGTGGTCGATGTCGGCTCCAGCGTCGGCCAAACGGTCCGCAACCGCCGTCAGAACAGCCGCTTTAGCGTCGTCAGGGCAGGTAAGCCGCAACTCGGGAGTTGCGAACGTCGTCGGCAGCGCTTCCCGGAACGCAGCGAGGCTGTCGCCGCTTCGACCAATTGCGGCGAGCACGCGCAGCGCGACGTGAATGGCATCATCGGTGCCGTACCACTTATCAGCGAAAAAGATGTGACCGCTCATCTCGCCCGCCAACGGCGCGCTCGACGCGAGCATCGCGGCGCGCACCAGCACATAGCCTGACGGCGACAACAGCGCCTTGCCGCCGGCGGCCGTAATCCCGTCGAACAGGACGCGGCTCGATTTGACGTCGGCAACGACATTTGCGCCGGGATGATCGCGCAACACGTCGCGCGCGAGCAGCAATAATAGCTGATCGGCCCAGACAATCTGTCCGGTGCCGTCGATGACACCGATCCGGTCGCCATCGCCGTCGAACGCAATACCAAGATCGAGGTGGTTGGCGGAGACCAGCGCCTGAAGCTGAAGGAGGTTCTCCGGCACTGACGGATCGGGATGATGCGCTGGAAAGCGGCCGTCGATCTCGCAATTGATCAGGTGATGCTTGCCCGGCAAGCGCGCGGTCAGGCGAGCGACGATCTCGCCGGTCGCACCATTGCCTGCATCCCAGCCAATGCAGAGCGCAGGTATGCCGTGAGCCGCCTGCAGCAGCCGATCAAGATAGCGCCCGCTGGCCGGCATGCGCTCGCTTCTACCAGTTGCGCTGCTTACGTCTGGCAAGGTGCCGCCTACGCTGAAGTCCGGCGACAACCCGCGAACCAAAGCGGCCAAGGCAGCACCATACACCGGTTCACGCCCGAGCAGCAGCTTGAAGCCGTTCTGGTCGGCGGGATTGTGCGAGCCGGTCACCATAATGCCGCCGTCGAGACCAAGCTCGTGGACGGCGTAGTAAAGCATCCCCGTCGGACCCAGCCCGATGCGCACGACCTCGACATTGCCGGCTACCAGTCCATCGACCAGCGCCGCTTCCAGCATCGGCGACGACAGCCGCCCGTCATAGCCGACCGCCACGCGGCGTCCGCCGGTGCTCGACAGCCGCGCTGCATAGCAGCGGCCAAGCGCATACGCATCGCAAGCCGTCAGTTCAGCGCCGACTGTACCGCGCAAATCATAGGTCCGCAGCAGTTTGGGGTTAACCGTCCATTGTCGGCCCCCGACGGCTTCGACCGTTATAGCGGCGCTCGTCACGACGCAGCGCCGTTGAGCCGCGCCAGCGCCTGCTCGCGCCCGATCAGCGGCAACAACACTGCCATCTCCGGGCCCTGATCAAGCCCGGTCAGGATGTGGCGTAGCGGGTGAAACAGCGCGCGACCCTTGCGGCCCGTGACACCCTTGAGTGCGGTCGTCCATACCGTCCAGATATCCGGCGTCCACGGCAGCTCGGCAAGCTTGTCACGCGCCTGCGCGACATAGTCGATATCGGCCGGTGCAACCGTGACTGCGACCGGGCCCGCTATAATTGCCCACCAATCAGCAGCCTCGCCGACGGTTTGCAGGTTGCCGCGCACCGCCACCCACGCCGCCGCGGTCATACCTGCAGGCAAACGCGCCGCCACCGCCTCAAACGGCATGTCATGTATAGTGCGCGCATTAAACAGCGCTAGCTCGCCCGGATCGAAGCGCGCCGCTGCCCGGCCGAAGGCCCCGAGGTCGAAGCCCTGAAGCAGTTCGTCCAACGTCTGCACCGGCTCTACCGCGTGACTGGTACCCAATCGCGCCAGCAATGCCGTGACCGCAATCGGCTCAATCCCAGCTTGCCGCCACGCCGGAACACCCTCCGAGCCAAGCCGTTTCGACAGCGCTGCATCGGCTCCGGTCAGCAGTGCCAGATGCGCCAGCTGCGGCGGGGTAGCACCGAGCGCACCGAACATCTGCAGCTGAATGCCGGAGTTGGTGACATGATCCTCGCCGCGCACGATCGTCGTCACGCCCATGTCGATATCGTCGACCACCGATGGCAGCATGTACAGCCAGCTGCCGTCTTCGCGCCGGATTACCGGGTCAGACAGCGACCTCGGATCGACATGACAGTCGCCGCGTACGAGGTCGTGCCACGCGGTCGGCGCACTGGTGTCAAGCTGGAAACGCCAGTGCGGGGGAATACCCTTTGCAGCGTACTCGGCATGGTTGGCATCCGTCAGCGCCAGCGCAGCGCGGTCATAGACCGGCGGTGCGCCGCGCGACGCCTGAAGTTTGCGCTTGAGATCGAGCTCGGTGGCGGTTTCGTAGGCGCGGTAAGCCCTGCCGCTCGCGGCAAGCTTGGCGAGCGCCGCCTCATATAGCGCGAAGCGGTCCGACTGGCGCACCTCGCCGTCGGGCCTCAGCCCGAGCCAGTCGAGGTCGGCGCGGATGCCGGCAGCATAGGCCTCGTTCGACCGCGCTACGTCGGTGTCGTCGAGGCGGACTAGGAACTTACCGCCTTGCGAACGCGCTACAAGCCAGTTCACGAGTGCGGTGCGGATATTTCCGGCGTGGAGGTGCCCAGTGGGGGACGGAGCGAAGCGGGTGGTAATCAATCAACTCGTCCGAAATGCGTTTGTAATCGGATACCGCCGGTCACGCCCGAAATTGCGCCGCCCGATCTTCACTCCTGGCGGAGCCTGCCGCCGCTTGTATTCGGCAACATACAATAGCCGCTCGATGCGCGCGACGACGCTGGCGTCGAACCCCTGCGCGACGAGTTCGCTCGCTGACTGCTCGCCCTCGACCAGACCCTGAAGAAGCCGGTCGAGCACAGCATAGGGCGGTAGACTATCGTCGTCGCGCTGGTTGTCGCGCAGCTCGGCAGTTGGCGGCTTGTCGATTACCCGCTGCGGCATCACCGGACCGTCGGGACCATGCCCCAGCCGCGGGTGGTGGCGGTTGCGCCACTCGCAGAGCCGGAACACCGTCGTCTTGTAGACGTCCTTGAGCACCGAAAAGCCGCCGGCCATGTCGCCGTAGATTGTCGAGTAGCCGACCGACATCTCGCTCTTGTTCCCCGTCGTCAGCAGCATGTCGCCGAACTTGTTCGACAGCGCCATCAGCGTAAGGCCGCGCGCGCGCGACTGGATGTTCTCCTCGGCGATATCGTTGGCGCGGTCGGCGAACAGCGGCTTGAGCATCGCGCCGAACGCCGCCATCGCAGGTTCGATCGAGACCGTATCGAGGCGGCAGCCGAGCATGTGGGCGCACGCCGCCGCATCCTCCAGGCTCGCGGCGCTCGTAAACGGCGATGGCAGCATTATGCACCACACCCGCGCTGCACCCAGTGCATCGACCGCGACGGCGGCGGACAGCGCGCTGTCGATGCCGCCCGACAGCCCGAGGACGACGCCTGGGAAGCGATTGCGATCGACATAGTCGCGCAGGCCAACAAGCATCGCATGATAGACGTCAGCCGGGTCCTCATCGAGCGCCGCCAGCGTGCCCGGCTCGCAGCGCCACCCGGCCAAGCCGCGCGTCCACAGCGTCGTCGTCAGCGTCTCGTCCCAGTCGGGCAGCTGCGCCGCCATCGTCCGGTCGGCGTTCAGCACGAAGCTCGCGCCGTCGAACACCAGCTCGTCCTGCCCGCCGACGCGGTTGAGATAGACCAGCGGCAGCCGCGTCTCGGTCACCCGGCTGACCGACAGGCTGAGGCGGCGATCATCCTTGCCGACCTCGAACGGACTGCCGTTCGGCACCAGCAGCAGCTCCGCCCCGGTTTCGGCAAGGCACTCGGTGACTTCGGGCGTCCAGATATCCTCGCAGATCGGTACGCCCAGACGTACGCCGCGGAACGCCAGTGGACCGGGGAGAGGCGCGCTGGCGAAAACGCGCTTCTCGTCGAAGGTGCCGTAGTTTGGCAAGTCGTACTTGCGCGTGATCGTCGTGCGCCCGCCGTCGAGCAGCGCCATCGCGTTGTACAGCCGTCCATCCTGCAACCATGGCAGTCCAACCAACAGCCCGGGGCCGCCGTCGCTGGTGACCGCCGCGAGCCGGTCGAGTTCCGCCGCGCACGCTGCCACCGCCGCGGGCTTGAGCACGAGATCCTCGGGGGGGTAGCCGATCAGCGACAGCTCGGGCGTCACCAGCAGGTCGGCGTCGGCCACCTCTGCGCGCGCGCGCAGGATCGCCGCCGCGTTGCCGGCGATGTCTCCGACGCTGGCGTTCGACTGGTGCAGCGCGATGGCGAGCGTGTCGGTCATGAAGCCGCGTGTAGTGCGGACAACGCACGGGGGAAAGTGCGGCGGGTTAATTGATCTAAAACCACCATGGACGGATCCATGCTTCCCCTACCCGCCCCCGCCCGCTACCGTTTGTCGTATGGCTCCTTCGCCGCTATTCTGGGCATTGATCGGCTATCTGCTCGGTTCAGTTCCGTTCGGATTGCTGCTGAGCCGCGCCGCTGGAAACGATATCCGCAGTATCGGCTCGGGGAACATTGGGGCCACCAACGTGCTGCGCTCGGGGCGCAAAGACCTCGCGGCGGCGACGCTGCTGCTCGACGGCGGCAAGGGCGCGGCGGCGGTGCTGCTGGCCCGGCACTTTGGCGGCGAGCATGCGGCGGTGCTGGCGGGGTTCGCGGCGTTTGGCGGGCATCTGTTTCCGATGTGGCTGCGGTTGCGCGGCGGCAAGGGCGTCGCGACGCTGCTCGGCGTCAGCCTTGCCGCGCTATGGCCCGCTGGACTTGCGGCAGCAGCGGTGTGGTTGATCGCCGCCGTCGTCACGCGCTACTCGTCAGTGGGCGGGATGCTCGCCGCTCTGGCCGCGCCGATCGCCGCGGTGCTGTTACATCGTTCCGATTGGGCGCTGCCGTTGGCGATCATGGCACTACTGCTGCTGCTCAAGCACGCCGAAAACATCGCTCGCTTGCGCGCCGGAACCGAAAGCCGGATTGGCACAGCCAAGCTCGACCTGACGCAGTCCGATACTGCAAAGCCCAGCGCTTGAGCGACAAAATAAGCGATCGCCACGCGAACGACGTCGCCCGCCTCCGCCTGATTCGCAGCGACCACATTGGCCCGGTCACTTATCGCCAGCTAATCCGCCGCTTCGGTACCGCCGCCAATGCCCTCTCAGCGCTTCCTGACCTCGCGCAGCGCGGCGGCGGTGCGGCCCCTCGCATCGCTACCTATGACAGTGCCGCTCGCGAGATCGATGCCGTCGCGCGGTACGGCGGCGCGCTGATCTTTATCGGCGAGGCTCCCTATCCCGCGTTGCTTGAAGCGAGCGAGGCCGCACCGCCGGTGCTCAGCGTCCACGGTGATATCGGCCTGCTCGACCGCGGCATGGTAGCGATGGTTGGGGCGCGAAACGCCAGCGCCGCTGCCTGCCGCTTCGCGCGCGGGCTGGCGAGCGACCTCGCCGACGCTGATCTGGTCGTTGTCTCGGGGTTGGCCCGCGGCATCGACGCCGCGGCGCACTGGGGCGCGCTCGGCGGCGGCACGATCGGCGTCGTCGCTGGCGGGCTCGATGTTGCGTATCCGCCGGAGAATAACGAACTGCAGGTCAAGATCGCGGCCCAAGGGCTGGTGATTGCCGAGATGCCGATCGGCACACAGCCGCAGGCCCGCCATTTCCCGCGCCGCAATCGCATCATCGCCGGGCTGTGCGCGGGCACGATTGTTATCGAAGCCGCGCCGAAGTCGGGCTCGCTGATCACCGCGCGACTGGCGGCCGAGGCCGGCCGCGAGGTCATGGCGGTACCCGGCTCGCCGCTCGATCCTCGCGCGCAGGGCTGCAATGCGCTGATCCGCGACGGCGCGACGCTGGTGCAGTCGGCTGCCGACGTCCTCGAGACGCTCGGTACCATTGCCGGGCAGATGGCTGATCCCGAGACGCATTACGACCCCGGCCCGGTCGCGCTGGAAGCCAGCGACGCCGAGCATTATGAGATTGTGGAGCTCTTGTCCCAAACTGCGGTAGCTATCGATGAGTTGGTCCGGCAGAGCGGGCTCGCCCCGGCGACGGTGGCGGGCGTGCTGCTCGACCTCGAGCTTGCCGGCCGGCTGGTGCGACACGCGGGCGGGCGAGTGGCCGCCGCCTAACTGCAGCCGGAGCTTGCGCTGGCAGCGCCGACGCCATAGCGACGGGCAGCGCAGCGCGGCAGGGATCAACGGTGCTTAAAATCTACTCTCCAAACGCTGCCGGCGCTAGCTGCATCGACGATCCCGCAATCGACGCACAGGACGCGCGCCTGCCGCTCGGAGCGGCGTGGATCGACATGATCGCGCCGACACCGGCCGAAGAAGCTTTCGTCGAGCGCGTGCTGGGCGTCTCGATCCCGACGCGCGACGAGATGGTCGAGATCGAGCCATCAAGTCGCCTCTATATCGAGGGCGCCGCCACGGTGCTCACCGCAAATCTGCTCACTGGCGTTCACAAACACGAACCGATGTCGAATGCTGTATCGTTCGTGCTGACGCCGACGGCGCTGATCACCATACGCTATGCTGAGCCCAAGGCGTTCGACACGTTCGCCGCTCATGCCGGGCGCGCCGCGCTGATCGATGCCGATCCGGTGACGACGCTGGTGCATCTGCTCGATGCGGTCGTCGACCGGCTTGCCGACAGCCTTGAAAACGTTGGAGGCGAGATGGACAACATCTCGCGCTCGACCTTCCGCCGGATCGGCGGGAGTCAGCAGCGGATGACGACGGGCGCGCTCACGGTACTGCTCGACCGCATCGCGCGGGTGCAGGACATTGTCTCGAAGGCACGCGACTCGGCCGTCAGCCTGGCGCGGCTGTTCAGCTTCCTTGCCTTCGCGCTTGGCAAGGACAAGGGCGGCGCGCAAAGCCATTTGAAGAGCCTGACCCGCGACGTCACCTCGCTGACCGATCACGCGACATACCTCGGCGGCAACATCACTTTCCTGCTCGACGCCGCGCTCGGCCTGATCAGCATCGAGCAAAACGCGACGATCAAGATCTTTTCGGTCGCCGCGGTGATCTTCATGCCGCCGACGCTGGTGGCAAGCATTTACGGCATGAACTTCAAGCACATGCCCGAGCTGAACTTTACCTATGGTTATCCGATGGCGCTAGGTTTCATGGTGCTGTCCGCGGTGCTGCCGTACTTATTTTTCCGGGCGCGCGGATGGTTGTAGCAGTTCTCCGGTCACCCTTTCTCGTCCAGCATGCACCCATAGCGCGGGTCGTAACTCGCCGTACGCTTCGATAGCAGCGGCACCCAGGCGGTTATACGCTTCGCCTTTGTGTCGTCGCTGACCGACACGATCTCCATGCCTGGCTCGAAATCATTCTGACAGGAGGCCATGTCGCGGTTACCGACGTAGCGGCACGAGCACACCACATGCGCGACGTAGCCCGTGCCGGTCGCAGCGTAGCGAAGCGGCGACCGGCCGCTCGCGGCAAGGCCACCGGCTGCCAGCCCACCCGCCGCAACGATAGCTATGATGACCCAAGTCCTTGCCTTCATACCGAGCGGCCTTCTAACGTCCGATCCGACAACAATCCGAAGGTGGACGCGATGCGAGCGCTAC
>CAXTTR010000040.1:0-13659 GCA_964247215.1 uncultured Sphingomonadaceae bacterium | reverse complement strand
TCCAGTGCGTCGGCGATGATCGCGGTAACGATCGCGGGAGCGAGCCGTGCCATGACGCGGCGGCTACGTTTGATGCCGCCCTGCGTCCGCGAGGCGTGCAGGCCATCGTAGATCCAGTCGAGCTTGACGAGATTACGACCCGGCAGCGCCGCTGCCAGCGCGGCGGCAAAGACCGACTTGCCGCTGCCGCTGACGCCGCCAATGTAGATGACGCGCTTTGCCGCGAGCGCGCCGAGCGCGATCAACGGGGACCGGCGAATGCGCGCCGGTCGGCTAAACCGGTCAAATCAGCCCGGCCAGTGGACTGCTCGGGTCGGCATAGCGGCGCTTCGGCATACGGCCCGAGCGGTATGCCAGGCGCCCGCTTTCGACGGCGAGCTTCATCGCGCGCGCCATCAGCACCGGGTCTTTGGCCTCGGCGATGGCGGTGTTCATCAGCACGCCGTCGCAGCCGAGTTCCATCGCCACCGCCGCATCGGAGGCAGTGCCGACGCCGGCATCGACGAGCACCGGCACTTTCGCGCCCTCGACGATGAGCCGGATCATGACGGGGTTCTGCAGCCCGAGCCCCGAGCCGATCGGCGCGCCTAGCGGCATAATCGCGCAGGCACCGAGCTCCTCGAGGCGCTTGGCCGCGATCGGGTCGTCGGCGCAGTAGACCATGACCTCGAAGCCATCCTTGACCAGCACCTCGGTCGCCCGCAGCGTCTCGGCCATGTCGGGATAGAGCGTCCGCGCCTCGCCGAGCACTTCGAGCTTCACGAGATTCCAGCCGCCGGCCTCGCGCGCCAGCCGCAGCGTCCGCACCGCGTCGTCGCCAGTGAAGCAACCAGCGGTGTTGGGCAGATAAGTGTAGCGCTTGGGGTCGATAAAGTCGGTCAGCATCGGCGCACCGCGGTCGGTGACGTTGACCCGTCGCACCGCGACGGTGACGATCTCCGCGCCCGAGGCGACGAGCGCGGCGGCGTTCTGGACGTAGTCCTTGTACTTGCCGGTGCCGACGATCAGCCGCGAGGCGAAGCGGCGGCCCGCGACGGTCCAGCCGTCGTCGGGCAGCAGCGCTTCGCCGCCGCCGACAAAGTGCACGACTTCGAGGTTGTCGCCAGCGGCGAGCAATTGCACGCCGAAAGTCGAGCGCGGGACAATACTGCGGTTGCGCTCGACCGCGACCTTGGCGGCGTTGAGGTCGAGCTCGGCGAGCAGCGCGGCGATGGTCGCGCCGGGCGCGATGCGGCGAAGGTCGCCGTTGAGGGTGATTTCGATGCGGTCGGTCATAGGCGGGGATATAGTCGAGCGGGCAGCGGCGCGCCAGCTTCCCTCGCTTTCTAGCCCCACCCGCGCTTGCGGGAGAGAACTGGGTGAGGGACTTGCTGTTTACCTTATTTCTGCTTCCTTGCTTTTTACTCGCAACGAGTAACAGGGAGAAAGACCCTCACCCAGCCCTCTCTCGCAAGAATGGAAGAGGGCTAGAAGACTTCTCTCCCGTAAGAATGGCGGAGGAGCAGGAACCAAGCATGTCCCTCGTCTTCGTCCTCAACGGCCCCAACCTCAACCTGCTCGGCACGCGCGAGCCCGAGGTTTATGGCCACGACACGCTCGACGACATCGCGGTGAAGCTTGAGGATCACGCGGCGACGCTCGGCCTGACCATCGACCTGCGACAATCGAACCACGAGGGTCACCTGATCGACTGGCTCCACGAAGCCGCCAGCCGCAGCGCCAAGGGCATCATCCTAAACGCCGGCGGCCTGACGCACACCTCGGTGGCGCTGCACGATGCGGTCAAAGCGATCGTCACACCAGTTATCGAGGTGCATCTGTCGAACCCGGCGGCGCGCGAGAGCTTTCGCCACTACAGCTTCGTCGCGCCCGCCGCGCGTGGCTCGATCACCGGGCTCGGCGCGCTCGGCTATGTCCTCGCGCTGGACGCGATTGCGGCGTTCTGACACTAGAGCGGCTGAATCAGGTTTTGAGGGTCCGAATGGACGATAACAACGCCGGCGCGATGCGGGTCGATACCGCATTGGTCCGCGAACTTGCCGAACTGCTCGACAGCACCCGGCTGACCGAGATCGAGGTGCAGGACGGCGACCGCCGGGTCCGGGTGGTACGCAAAGTAACGGTGCAGGCAGCCCCGGTAGCGGCGGTTCCGGCAGCCGTACCGGTTACGGTATCGGGCGTCGCTGGCGCGGCGGCGGTAACCGCCTCACCTGACGCGATGCTCAAGCATCCCGGTCTGGTGCGCTCGCCGATCGTTGGCACCGCTTATCTCACCCCCGAGCCGAGCGCGCCGAACTTTGTCGCCGTCGGCGACGAAGTGCTGGCCGGTGCGACGCTGCTGATCATCGAGGCGATGAAGGTGATGAACCCGATCACCGCGCCGAAAGCCGGGCGCGTGGTCAGCATCCTGATCGGCAACGAGCAGCCAGTCGAATATGACGAGCCGCTGGTGGTCATTGAATGACGCCGCGGCAAGCGGCTCAGCGACGCTAGCCGTATGACCATCCGCAAGATCCTGATCGCCAATCGCGGCGAGATCGCGCTGCGCGTCCACCGCGCCTGCCGCGAGATGGGCATACGCACCGTCGCGGTACACTCGACCGCCGACGCGGACGCGATGCACGTGCGGCTGGCGGACGAAGCGATCTGCATCGGCCCGCCATCGGCGACCGACAGCTATCTTAATATCCCGAATATCATCTCGGCGGCCGAAATCGCGCAGGCTGATGCGATCCACCCGGGCTACGGCTTCCTCAGCGAGAACGCGCGCTTCGCCGACATTGTCGAAGAGCATAACATCATCTGGATAGGGCCGTCGCCCGACCATATCCGCCGCATGGGCGACAAGGTCGAGGCGAAGCGCACCGCCGCCAAGCTGGGCCTGCCGCTGGTGCCGGGCAGCGACGGGCCGGTAGCGAGCGTCGCCGAGGCGCAGGCGGTCGCCGCCGAGATCGGCTACCCGGTGCTGGTCAAGGCGGCGAGCGGCGGCGGCGGGCGTGGCATGAAAGTGGTGCCCGATGTCGCCTCGCTCGGAAGCTTGATGCAGCAGGCGAAAGCCGAGGCGAAGGCGGCGTTCGGCGACGACACCGTCTATATCGAGAAATATTTGAGCGAACCGCGGCACATCGAATATCAGGTATTTGGCGACGGTCAGGGCGGTGCGATCCATCTAGGCGAACGCGACTGCTCGCTGCAGCGCCGTCACCAGAAGGTGCTCGAGGAGGCCCCTTCCCCCGCGCTTACCCCGCAGGTCCGCGCCGAGATGGGCGAGATCGTGCGCGCCGCGGTTGCCAGGCTTGGCTACCGCGGCGCGGGGACGATGGAGTTCCTGTACGAAGGCGGGAAGTTCTACTTCATCGAGATGAATACCCGGCTGCAGGTCGAGCATCCGGTGACCGAGGCGATCACCGGCATCGACCTCGTCCGCGAGCAGATCCGCGTCGCTAGCGGGCTGCCGTTGTCGGTGACGCAGGATCAGGTGCGGCTCGAAGGCCATGCTATCGAGTGCCGGATCAACGCCGAGGACCCCGCAACCTTCGCGCCGTCACCGGGGCGCGTTACCGATTATCTTGCGCCCGGCGGGCTCGATGTGCGCGTCGACAGCGCGCTCTACGCGGGCTATCGGATCCCGCCTTATTACGACAGCCTGATCGCCAAGCTGATCGTTCACGGCGCGACGCGTCACGATGCGCTGCGCCGCATGGCGCGGGCGCTTGAGGAATATGTCATCCTGGGAGTGAAAACGACGATCCCGCTGCATCAGGCGCTGATCGACGATCCCGAGTTCGGGGCGGGCGATTACTCGATTAAATGGCTCGAGCGCTGGCTGGCGAAGCGGGCGGCATACGGGCAGACATGACCGAGCTATCGCGACGGCGCTTCATCGAGGCAGGGGCAGTGCTCGCGGCGGCCGCGCCGCTGTCGGGCGTGGCGGCAAAACCCGCGCTCGATCTCGACGCGACGGCACAGGCCGCAGCGGTCAGTGACGGCTCGACGACCGCGGCGGCGCTGATCGAGGCGGCAATCAAGCGGCTCGACCGGGCCAATCCGATGATCAACGCGGCGCGGCCGAACTACGATCGCGCGCGAGCGATGGCGGCGGCGCGCCGGGCGGGGCCGCTCGGCGGGGTGCCGACGCTGGTCAAGGACAATGTCGAGCAGGCGGGCCTGTCGTGGACGAGCGGCTGCCGGGCGCTGCGGAACCGCACTGGGGTCACCGACGCGCCGATCGTGCAGGCGATGAGCCACGCCGGGATGATCTCGATCGGGCGCTCGACCTGTCCGGAGTTTGCGCTGTCGCCGACTTCGGAAGGGCTGCTGACCGGGCCGACGCGCAATCCGTGGCGGCTCGACCGGTCGAGCGGCGGCTCATCGGGCGGCTCGGGCGCGGCGGTCGCGGCGGGCGTTGTCGCCATCGCGCACGGCAACGACGGCGGCGGCTCGATACGCATCCCGGCATCGGTCTGCGGGCTGGTCGGGCTAAAGCCGTCGCGGGCGCGGATGAGCGGCTATAGTAATGCACGCAAGGTCACCGACTTCGGCGTCCAGGGCTGCGTCACGCGCACCGTGCGCGACACCGCGGCGTTCCTCGCCGCCTGCGAGGCGACCAGCGACATGGTTTATCCCGCCGTCGGCCTCGTCACCGGGCCGGGCCAGTGCCGCCTTAGGATAGGCCTGATGCGCGCCTCGGGGCTCGGCGTCGAGCCGCATCCGGACGTGGCCGCCGTGTTCGAACAGAGCCGCCGCTTGCTGCACAAGGCGCGGCACAGCCTCGTCGACGCACCGCCGGTGTACAATGGCGAAGCGGTAACCAGCGCCTTCGAGACAATGTGGAGCAGCGGCGTCACCGCCGATCTCAAGTTTGCTCGGACCGCACTTGGCCGGACGCCGACAGCCAAAGACGTCGAGCCGCTGACGCTTAGCTGGGCGGCGTACGGCGCGCGCTGGACCGATGCCGATGTGGCGAAAGCAGTCACCACGCTGCAACTGCTTGAACGCCAATACACGGCGCAGTTCGACGATTACGACGTGCTGATGACGCCGACGCTGGGCGAGCCGCCGGTCACCATCGGCACGCTGTCGCCCGACCATAGCTACGAGTCGCTGCACGATGCGGTGCGCCGCTACGTGCCGTACACGCCGATCGAGAACGCCGCGGGCGCCCCGGCGATCAGCCTGCCGATGGGGTTCAGCCGCGACGGACTTCCCATCGGTATGCAGTTCACGACGCGCCCCGGCGGTGAACGCGTGCTGCTCGAACTGGCGTACGAACTAGAACACATCGTTGGCTGGCACCGCCGCCGTCCGCCATTATGGGTGGGGTAAGGCTCACCCCCGAGTTGCTGCTGCGCGCGTACGCCATGGGGGTGTTCCCGATGGCCGAGAACGCGCACACCGACGAGGTGTTCTGGGTCGAGCCGAAGACCCGCGGCGTGCTGCCGCTCGACCAGTTTCACCTGCCGCGAAGCCTGGCACGCGTGCTCAAGGCCGAGCGCTTCGAGATCACCGCCGACCGCGCCTTCGCCGAGGTCATGGCGGGCTGCGCCGAGCCGGTGGCGACGCGCCCCGACAGCTGGATCAACCCGACGATCGTCGCGGGCTACACCGCGCTCCACGCGCAGGGCAACGCGCACTCGGTCGAATGCTGGGCGGAGGGCAAGCTCGTTGGGGGGCTGTACGGGGTCAAGCTCGGCGCGGCGTTCTTCGGCGAGAGCATGTTCACCCGCGTCCGTGATGCCTCGAAGGTCGCGCTCGCGGCTCTGGTGGCGCGGCTGCGGATCGGCGGTTTCACACTGCTCGACACACAGTTCCTGACCGATCACCTCGCGCAGTTCGGCACGGTCGAGATCCCGCGGCGCGTTTACAAGGTGCGGTTGGCGTCGGCGGTATCGGGCGCGGGCGACTTCGGTGCCTTGGACCGCCTGGGCTTGTCTGGCGAGCCGTGCTTGGCGTCCGCCGCGACGACCGTGCCCGCGCCGGTATCGGGGAAGCGCATCGTGCAGCTCCTCACCCAGACGTCGTAGAGCGGGTCGGCAAGCGGATTTAGCGACGGGCTCTCGGCGAACATCCAGCCGGAAAACACGCGCTTGGCGGCCGGTACCGGACCGCGCTGCGCGGTGCGGGGCTGGACGACCAACTCGTCGATCTGCAGGAACGCCGCGGTCTGCTTCACCTCCCACGGCGGCGCGGTCTCGCAGGTGCGGACGCGGATCGTCAGTCCGCCGAAGCTGACGGCGTTACCCGGCTTGACCTCGAACTGCTGGGTCTGGCCGTTGCGCTTGTTAAGCGCCGCGATCACCGCGACGCGCTCGGCGACAGGGGTGACGGCATTCACCGGCGGCGGGGCGGCTGCCGCTGGTGGCTTGGCAGCCGATTGAGCCGGTGCTGGAACCGCAGGGATCGCCGGAACCGGAACAATGGCTCGCGCGAGCGCCAGTGCGAGCAGGATCAAGGCTTCGCCGCGGCCGGTGACCCGGCGGTTGTGCCAGCCGGTGTAGCGGCAGGCGTCGCTGGACCCGAACCCGCCGACGCGCTGCTGCCGGTCTTGTTGATGAACGACCCGACCAGCCCCATCAGGTCCTGCGCGCCCTGCGTGTCGACGATCTCAGCCCCGGGCTTGAGCATCGTCGTGTCGCCGCCGGGAATCAGCGAGATGTAATTACCGCCGAGCAACCCCTCCGATGTGATTGCCGCGCTGGTATCGACCGGCAGCTTGATCGCGTTCGCCACCGACAGCTGCATCACCGCCTGGAACGACACCGGGTCGAGCTTTTGCGCGGTCACCGTGCCGACTTTGATGCCCGAAATACGCACATCGGTGCCGACCGTCACGCCGGTCGAGTTCGGGAAGCGCGCCGATAGCTGGTAGCCGCCGCCAGCGCCGCCGCGCTCGGTCCGCAGATAGGTGAACTGGACAAACCACACCGCTACGATCAGCACTAGCAGCCCGATGAGCGATTCGATGACGTTCTGCTTGAACAAGGCGCGCATTACTGGTCGGGGCTCCACGCTTCATAGTCGCCGGTGGTGCGGGCGCGCTGCGTCGTCACCGCGAGGCTGCCCGACGGCGCATGCGCGGCCGGCGTGCCGGTCAGGTTGGGCACCCACGGCTTTTCCCAGATGCGCGGCTTCAACGGCTGTTCGAGCGGTGTCGTGTCGATGGTCTTGTGCAGCCAGATGTGCCACTCGGGCGGAATGCGGCTCGCCTCGGGAATGCCGTTATAGATCACCCAGCGGCGCTCGCCGCCTTTGGTATCGGTGCCGCCCTTCGAAGCGTAATAGATGTTGCCCTGCTCGTCGCGGCCGACTTCGCGGCCGAAACGCCGCGTGAACAGCTGCGTGCCGAACGTTGGCGCGTTCCACCAGCTGAATATATTCGAGAACAAACCCATGCGCCGCGTTCAACCCGAAATGGCGGTGCGGTGCAAGGGTGCGGCTCTGTTGGGCGGGCTAGATCGTCACTGCCCAATCGACATCGACGATTGAAGGCGGTGTAACCCTACCGCTCCAGCGCATACTCAACCCGATCGCCAACCTGCAGCCCGATGCGCGCCGCCTCGCCGGCATTCAGCTCGAGCACCGCGCTCACTATCCCGCCCGAGTCGATAATCTCGCGCGAATAGGGCTTGGCGTCGGCGCCGATGTGCAGCACGCGGTGGTCGGGGGCGATAAAGACCAGGTCGAGCGGCAGCACGGTGTTCTCCATCCAGAAGCTCGCCTGCTTGGGCGGATCGAATGGGAAGATCATGCCATGGCGGCGCGGCATGCTGGTGCGAAACATCAGGCCGCGCTCCTGCTCGAGCGACGTCGCGGCAACCTCGACGATGTAACGCTGGACCTTGCCACGCGCCGTGAGCGTCATCGGCACAGCGTGCAGTGCCGGGTTAGCAATCAGCTTGGGCCCAGCTAGCTGGGCTGCGAGCGGTGGTGCCTGGGCCAGGAGTGTGGATGTAAATACTGCTGCAATACCAATGGTGGCTGCGACGAGCAGGTTTAGATGCTTCGGACGCCTCCTCACGAACGCACACTCACATAGCGACTCCTTCGATGACCACCGCCAGCGGTCCTTTCGCACCGGCGGCAACGCGTGCCCGCAATAGCTGGCCGGGGAGCAGCTCCTCCAGCCCGGCGCTGCGGACGCTTTCCATATGCACGAAAATGTCCTGGTCGACACCCTCGCGGACGACAAAGCCGTAGCCTTTGAGCCGGTTAAACCATTTGACCGACACCGGCTCGAATGGTCCGGCCGAGTCGAGCAGCTCGGTTGGGTCGATCTTGGCGATGGCGCGCTGCATCGCAGTTTCGGGGTCGGGGCCGGTCGCGGTGGTGACGTCGAGCTCGGTAATGCTCAGTGCTTGCCGGCCACGGCCGCGCTCGACGACCATGCAAACGACTCGGGCACCCTCGGGCAGCGTCCGGCGGCCGAGCTCGCGGACGACGGTGAAATGGACGAGGACGTCGGGGCTGGCGTCGCTGGGTACAACGAAGCCGTAGCCGCGCACGGCGTCGAACCACTTGACCCGGCCCGATAATCTGGTTCCGGCAGACGCTGCGGCTTCAGCGTGGACGATAGCTGATTTGACCGCGATCGCCGCCGTCTGCACCGGCATGCTCTCGACCTCTGCCAGAACGATCACGCATGCCCCCACACAACGTCAATAAACTCTCGCACAGCTTAGCACAGACGGAACGTACACGAAACGATGTTGTTATAGAGGCGTTGAAGGGGATAACGTACCGGATATAGCAAGCAGCGAGGACCGGGGTGTGAGTGTGGATGTGGCGAACAACCCTTCGCTTTCGCCGCCGGAAGAGGAACAGCGCAGCGGCTTGCCGCCGCCGGTCTGGGGCACGGCGCTGATCTTCGTACTCACCATCCTGCTAATATGGCAGCTTAGACAATGAGCGACGACCTCGACCGGGTGCTGACGGCAGCGCGCGAGTGGCATGCGGCCGGGCGCGGAGTAGCGCTGGCGACGGTGATCGAGACCTGGGGATCGGCGCCGCGCCGTGCCGGCAGCCACCTCGCGATCCGCGACGACGGACTCTTCGAGGGCTCGGTCAGCGGCGGCTGCGTCGAGGGCGATGTCATCACCGAAGCGACCGGGCTTATCGCCAGCCGCGGACACAAGCGGCTTGATTACGGCGTCGCCGACGCGACCGCGTGGGAAGTCGGGCTGGCGTGCGGCGGCAAAATCTCGGTGCTAGTCCAAGCGCTCGATGAAGCGCGGTTCCCGTCCGGGCTGATCGAGGGGCTCATCGAGGCGCGCGCTGCGGGACGCGCGGTTACACTAAGGACCGACCTCAAAGACGGCACGACGGCGGTGGTCGAAGACAACGCGAGCCCGGCCAGCGTTGGCGATGCAGCGAGCGCAGTCTTCGTCCAGACCTACGCGCCACCGCTGCGGCTGGCGGTTATCGGCGCGGTGCATATCGCGCAGTCGCTGGTCCCAATGGCGCGGCTGCTCGGCTACACGCCGCTGGTCATCGACCCGCGTGGGCTGTTCGCTGCCGATGCGCGCTTCGACGGCATTACGCTTGATGATGGCTGGCCCGACGAGGCGCTGGCGCGATGGCGGCCTAATGCAGCAAGCGCCGTGGTGGCGCTGACGCACGACCCCAAGCTCGACGATGTCGCGCTCGCCGCCGCGCTGCGCTCGCCGGCGTTCTACATCGCCGCGCTTGGCTCGCGGAAGAACCATGCAGCGAGGTTGGAACGGCTGCGCGGCATGGGATTGAGCGACGTGGAACGCGTGCGCGGTCCCGCCGGGCTTGACATTGGCGCGGCGGGACCGAGCGAGATCGCGCTGTCGATCGCGGCGCAGATGGTCGCCGCGTGGCGGGGCAAGGCTTGATCTTCGCCAGCGTGCCGACCGGCGATGCGGAGGGCGGACTGCTGGCGCACTCGGTCGTCGTTGCGGGCGAGCGCTGGGCGAAAGGGCGGCCGCTGAGCGCTACCGACGCTTCTGCTGCAACAGCGGCAGGCATCGTCGAGCTGACCGTGGCGCGCCTGAGCGAAGGCGACGTGAGCGAGGCCGAGGCTGCCGCAAAGCTTGCCACAGCGCTTGCCGGAAGCGGGGTCGCGCCGCTCGCCGCGGTCCACGGACGGTCCAACATCGCGGCGCTGCACGACGGCATTTTCCTGGTCGACGCGGCCGTCGCCGGCGCGGTCAATGCTGTCGATGAGGCGATCACGCTGGCGACGCTGGCACCGTTCGCCCGCGTCACGGCGGGTGAGATCGTCGCGACGGTGAAGATCATCCCGTACGGGGTGAGCAGTATCAGCCTCGCGGAGGCGATCGCCGTTGTGAGCGCGGCGGCAACGGCCATGCCCGTTACTGGCGCGGCCGAAACGACGGCTAAGCCGCTGGCCGTCGCTGCGTTCCGTCCGATGCGCGTCGCGCTAATTCAGACGCGGCTGCCGGGAGTCAGCGCCAAGGCGATGGCGCGCACAGCCGCAGTAACGCAGGCGCGGGTGACGGCGCTGGGCGGGACGCTGATCGACGCCGGTAGCTGCGCGCACACCGCTGACGCGCTCAGCGACGTGATCACCGGCCTGCTCCGTCCCGACCGCTTGCAGCACACGTCTTCACGCATCGAGCCTACCCGCATCGCGGCCTCAGACACGCCCCTCGACCTCATCCTGATCGCTGGAGCCTCGGCCACCGCCGACCGGCGCGATGTGTTGCCTGCCGCGATTGTCGCAGCAGGCGGGCACATCGAGCGGCTCGGCATGCCGGTCGATCCGGGCAACCTGCTGTGCCTCGGCGAGATCGACGGCCGCGCTGTGATCGGGCTGCCCGGCTGCGCGCGCAGCCCCAAGCGCAACGGCTTCGACTGGGTCCTCGAACGGCTGTGTGCCGGGTTGGCGATGACCAGCGCCGGCATCGCTGGCATGGGCGTTGGCGGCCTGCTGCCCGAGGCCGAGCGTCCGCAGCCGCGCGCCGTCGCAGCGCCCGCTGCCGGTCCGGTGGTGCCGGTCGTGCTCGCCGCGGGGCGCTCGTCGCGGATGGGCGAGACCAACAAGCTGCTAGCCGACCTGAACGGACGGCCGCTGGTGACGCACATCATTGATCAGCTGGCGGCAGCGAGGCTCGCACCGCCCGTCGTCGTGCTCGGCAGCCGCGCCGATGAAGTCCGCGCGGCGATCGGCGCTACCCGCGCCAGGTTCGTCACAGCGCCCGACTACGCCGACGGGCTCAGCGCCTCGCTGCGCGCCGGTATCGCCGCGCTACCGGCGGATTGCGGCGCGGCGCTGGTCTGCCTCGGCGACATGCCGCGCGTCGGCACCGCCACCCTGCGCGCGCTCGCCGCCGCGGCAACCAGCGCCGAGGTCATTGCTATCCCTGTATGGGCGGGCAAGCGTGGCAACCCAGTGCTGTGGGGCCGCGCGCACTTTGCCGCACTGTCTCGCCTGAGCGGTGATGTCGGCGGTAAGGCGCTGCTATCCGAACAGGCGCACCATGTCGTCGAGATTGCCGCGAGCGGCGATGGCGTGCTCACCGATGTCGATACGCCGGAAGCGCTAGCGGCGGTCAGGACAGCGGCGAGCTGGTCCTGTGATTAGCGCTGACGCGGCTACGGCAGCTCGCGCTCTGTCGACCGGCCCGGCGCACTGCGGTGCCGGTTAGGCAATGCCGAGCAGTGCCCATGTCGCAGGCTCCGGCACCGCCGACCCATCGCCGATGACGAGCGGCGAAATGCGTTTGGTCGCAAACGGCACGCTCGGCGGTGAGGAGGCGGTGTTTGCCGTGCCGCTGGCATCGATCTGAGTATAGGTGCCGTCGACGAGCGCGTTCCCAGCGAAAAAACCCGGCCCGGTGAGCCGGTAATCGACACCGAGGTACTTCTCAGTCACCAGCACCTCCAAATTATCGGTGCTGTTGCCGTCAAAGACCACGCTGATCTTCGCGGTTTGCCGTTGTAGCTCTGCCCGAGGGGTATATTGCACCTGGGAGAAAGCCGGGACCGCGCTGCCGCTCAGCGCAGCGTCGCCAGCCACTCGAGCACCGCGCTTTCGAGTACGATGCGACTGTCGGACCAGCTGTGGTCGGTGGCGACGTGCCGTGTCGCGATCTGCGTACCGCCGGCCCCGGCCACCTGAACAACCAGCGCACCCGAGTCGCGGCGAGGCCGTCGTCGGCGGTCAGCACCAGCAGCGGGCGCGTCGCCAGCCCGGCCGCTGCCTGACCAAGCGTGAATGCGGCAGGATTAGCGACGAGTTCGTCCGCCATCGCCTCGGGCGAGGTCTGCGCCAGCGTCTCGGCATTGTCAGCCGCAAGCTTGATTATCTTGGCGCGCGGCAACCCGCCGATGCCGCCCATGTCCGCCATCGAGAATAGCGCGACGCCGATCACCCGCGGATCGCGCGCGCCGGTCAGCGCCGCGACCCAGCCGCCCATGCTATGCCCGGCGATGGCGATCTTCGCCGGATCGACCCCGAGCTTCGCGGCGTTCCCTGGCGCGCGTAGATAGGCCAGCACTGCGGCGGCGTCCTCGGGGTTGTTCGCAAAGCGGAACGCGCCGGGGCTGCCCCAGCTGCCGCGGTAGTTGAACGTCACCGCATTCCACCCGGCCCGGCGTACCGCCTGCGCGAGATCGAGGTTCTTCTCGTTGCCCGGCCAGCCGTGGCAGATCACCAGTGTCGGATGCGGCCCGGGACCAGCCGGGAGATACGCGACGCCGTCGATCTCAACGCCGCCGCTAGGAATGTGCAGCACCTCGAGCCGCGCCGGGTGCGCGGCGTCGTGCGGCGGATCGGTGAAGACCGCGGGCGGGACGGCGAATGCTGGAAGCATGATGAGAAGGAGCGCAGCGGCGTGCAAATTACGCGCTTGAAGCCAGTTCAACATCGTGTCGCCCTATGCAGTAGCAGATTTGTTTACGCGGCAAATACCGGGGTGAGATTGCGCGCACTTTGCAGCACGCAGACGATGGTCTCGAGTTCGGCCGGTAAAACTCTCTCCCCGCTCGGGATTGTCTTGGCAATGTAGAGCCCGACGCCAGCAGGTCGGCACGCGCCGCCGTGCGAACCCAAGCCGTTTAACCGCGACCCCGTCGGTCAGCAATGATCTGACGCAACTCGGCATAGACTTCCTCCCCGCGATGCCGGGACCGCTCTCAAGCCCGACGCGAACCGCCTCGCGCAGCGCTTCGAGCTGGCGGCGCTCAGCGTCATGGTGGCGCGTCCAGTCAGGTAAGGCTTCACGGATCACCTCACTCGTCGAAGCATACTCGCCGGCGTCAACGGCTCGCGGACCGCGGCTGCCATCTCAGCGGGAACGGTAGTGGTCAGGAGTTCGATGATCAGCGGCGACATCCGCTGCCAATCGGCATCACGCAACATCAACCGACCAACACGCCCACGACTGCCTCCAGAAGACAGCCTTGGATCAGACTTCCCGATCAATGGAAATCCCAAGTGTCCACACGCCCAGCTCCCGGCAACGCCTTGATCGAGGATTGGCGCGCGGGCCTCGCAGTCTGCCCTGCCGCCCACCTTGCGTCGGCACGCGACACTAACCCGGCAGTCCATTAACGATCCAAACCACCGTTAAGAACGCTAACGATCTTCGTCACCCCCACCATCCCCCGCCAGCACCCGCCGCACGACATCATACCCGTGCCCCGCGCGCAGCATTGCCGCGACCTGCTTTCTAT
>CAXTTR010000039.1:0-13745 GCA_964247215.1 uncultured Sphingomonadaceae bacterium | reverse complement strand
TTGCGGAACTCGTCCTGGTCGTTCTTGAACTTGTCGTATGCCATCGGCGCCTCGTCGAGCTTGAGCCGGTGACTGATCACCACCCTCGGATCGATCTTGCCTTCCTCGATCAACGCGAGCAGCGGCCGCAGGTAACGATGTACGTGCGTCTGGCCGGTCTTGATCGTCAGGCCCTTATTCATCATTGCGCCGATCGGCATGTTGTCGAGCAAGCCGCCGTAGACACCGGGAACGCTGACCGTGCCGCCTTTCCGGCACGCCATGATCGCCTGACGCAACACATGCGGGCGGTCGGTGCCGATGCCGGTCTTCTGTTTGGCGAAGTCGACCAGGTTATCGACCGAGGTACCGTGCGCTTCCATGCCGACCGAGTCGATGCAGGCATCGGGGCCGCGGCCGCCGGTGGTCTCGACGAGCGCGTCCATGACATCGACTTCTTCGAAATTGAGCGTGTCGGCCCCAGCTTCGGCCGCCAGCTTCAACCGCGCCGGGCGATGGTCGATGGCGATGACGCGCTCGGCCCCGAGCAGGAATGCCGAGCGGATCGCAAACTGTCCGACCGGCCCCGCGCCCCACACCGCGACGGTGTCGCCGCCCGAAATGCCGCAATTCTCCGCCGCCATGTAGCCGGTCGGGAAGATGTCGGTGAGGAAGAGGACCTGATCGTCCTCGAGGTGGTCGGGCACGACCATCAGCCCGTGGTCGGCGAACGGCACGCGCACATACTCGGCCTGGCCGCCGGCATAGCCGCCGGTCATGTGGCTATAGCCGAACAGCCCCGACGGGCTATGCCCCTGCAGCAGGTCGGCGATGTCCTGATTATCTGCCGGGTTGCTGTTGTCGCAGCATGACGTCAGGTCGCGCTCGCAGAAAAAGCAATGCCCGCAGGCGATGGTGAACGGCACCACCACGCGCTGACCGATCTTAAGGTTGGTGACGCCCTTCCCGAGCTCGACGATCTCGCCCATGAACTCGTGGCCGAGGATGTCGCCCTTTTGCATTGTCGGGATGACGCCGTCGTACAGATGCAGGTCCGAGCCGCAGATCGCGGTCGAGGTGACCTTGATGATCGCATCGCGCGGGTTGACGATCTCGGGATCGGGGACATTATCGACACGGACGTCGCGCTTACCGTGCCAGCGAACTGCGCGCATCGGAAACTCCTTAAGCCTTGGGGTGCATGCCTTGCGGCAGGTTGGTAGCGATCTCGCCCGCTTCGACGAGCATCTTGAACCGCTTGAGGTCGCGCCGCGCCTGGATGCCGGGCTCCTTTTGTGTCAGCTTCGCCGCAAGCCGCCCGATCGCGCCGAGCGGCGGCTTGTAGATGACGGTCAGGTGGACCTCGGTGCCACGCTGGGCCGGTGCGTCCCTGAACTCGACCGTGCCGTGATTGTCGATCGAAGCACCGGGCGCGGCTTCCCACGAAATCTTTTCACCGGGCACGTCCTCGGTGACGATCGCGTCCCATTCGACCGTCGTGCCGCCGGGCGCCTTGACCACCCAGTGGCTATGCGTCGGGTCCATGACCGTGATTGAGTCGACGTTCTCCATAAACGCCGGCAGCTGCGAGAAGTCACGGAACCGGTCATAAAGCTGCTGGCGCGGGGCGTTGATCGTCACCGAACGCGACACCACCGACGCGCTGCTCCAGCCGGTGCGCTCGGCCGCCGCCTGATCGTCGAGATTGGGGCCAGCCAGCCGCTTCACCGGGGCCGCACCGGTCGCGCCGCGCGCCACCAAAGCACTTGCGGCAACACCGAGCGCGACGCCGGCGATACCACCGCGTCGTGCTGCCAGCAGCCCGAGCACGGTGCCCGCGGCCGCCGACAGCACGCGCTCAGCAGCTCCCAGATTTTCCGCCGGTGCCCGGCGCGTTCCCGGAGGGGCCACCACCGAGCCGTAGTTCGTCGCCATGTCGATTCTCCCGCAAGCGGACGCGGTTTGAACGTCATGTGCGAGGGCGGGTTCCCCGAAAGTTAAGCTGCCGTAACGCGGCCTGACACTCCCCGCAGGCAGCGGACGAGCAGTGCTCGCCGTGGCTTTCGCGCCACGCCCGGCGACGCAGTGCAGCATTGCCCCAATTTGTCACATGGACGTTGCGGAACTGTCATATCCGGCCCGTACGCGCTGCTCGACCAGCTTCGGGGGCTCCATGCGTATCGTCACGACTACATCACTGCTACTACTGGCGACGGCGCTGTCGCCGTGGCTGGCGACTGCCACGCTCGCGGCGACGGTGGCGGATGCCACGGCTGCGGCCGATGCCGCCGCGAACCGTATCGACGGTGACGCGATCATCGTCACCGCGACCAAGGTCAACGCCGCGACGCCGATCACCAGCTCGCTGAAAACCACCGAGCCGCAGTCGATCGTCAACCGCACGGTTATCCAGAATGTCATCCCGGCGACGTCGGACTTCAACGACGTCGCGCTGCTCACCCCCAGCGCGTCGGGCACCACCAACGGCAACGGCCCGGGCCTGTCAGAAACCAAGCTGATCCTGCGCGGTTTCAAGGACGGCCAGTACAACGTCACCTTCGACGGCGTGCCGTTCGGCGACTCGAACGACCCGACGCACCATTCGACGAGTTACTTCCCGAACGGCACCTATGAGCAGATCGTCATCGACCGCGGTCCCGGCAATGCCACCCAGCTCGGTCAGGCGAATTACGGCGGGAACGTCAACATCGTCAGCCGCGCGCTGACGCAGGACTTCCACGCGCAGTTCGAGGGCACCTACGGCAGCTACAACACGCAGCTGTATCGCGGCACGCTCGAGACCGGCGTTATCCCGGCGCTCGCCGGTGCGTCGGCGGTCTTCGTCGCCGAGTATAAGAAGAGCAACGGCGCGCTCAGCTATTCGCCGATCCGCGCCGAAAACATCTTCGGCAAGATCGCGGTGCCGATCGGCGACAAGGGGCTGTTGACGGTCGAGGGGTCGTACAACGACAACTTCTACAACCAGAACGACAGCAACGGCGCGACGATCGACCAGGTCAACCGCTACGGCAAGGGGTTCGCGCTGACCAGTCCGTTCAGCCCGCCCGCCAATGGCAACCCGTATTTCCAGACGCGCTACGACTGGAACTGGACGCACAAGCAGACCGACTTCGAGATTGTCCGGCTCCAGGTCGAGCTGACCCCGCACCTGCATTTCGACAGCAAGCTGTACACCTATTACTACAACAACTTCACGCTGACGGCGACCGACATCACGACACCGGGCGCGACGCAGTCGACCCAGTTGACGACGGTGCCCGGTAGCGGCGGCAGCAAGGGCACGCTCGTCGACGGGCCCAAGACCGTCGGCGACATTCCCGGCTACACCAAGCTGAACCAGTACCGGCAGTGGGGCAACATCACGCAAGTCGATTACGACTTCGACGCCGGCAGCGTCAGCGGCATCGTCAAGGCGGGCATCTGGTACGAGAGCAGCACCTCGCACCGTCTGCGCTACGACTATGACCTGACCCTAAGCAACATCCGTAACGGCGAACTGGTCAGCGGCGTCGCCAACAACCGCGAAAAGTCGGTCGGCCAGACCGGTGTCGACGCGAACGGCAACGCCATCACCGGCCCGTTGCTCCAGCTCGGCGGCCAGCCGGTGCCATTGAACGTCGCCTATGACGAATATTCGGGGTGGGAGCAGTACCAGCCGTTCGCGCAGCTCGACCTGCACCCGTTCACCGGGCTGACGATCAGCCCCGGCGTCAAATACGTCCACTTCACCCGGACGATTTTCGCGCGGATCGCGTCGCAGTCGGCGCGCATCGGCATCGATGCCGACACGACCTATACCAAAACGCTGCCGTTCGCGACGGTCAACTATCTGATCAAGCCCAACCTGTCGGTCTATACGCAATATGCCAAGGGCTTCTTGATCCCGCCGCTGGCGACGCTTGAAGTGTCAACGGCGAATCCGTCGTCACCCGCTCCGGCGAGCACAACCAACTATCAGGCCGGATCCGTGTATGCCGGCGAGCACCTCAACGTCGACTTCGACGGCTATTACATCAAGCTGTCGAACACGCTGGTGGCCGGCGGGCCGGGCAACTCGATCTACCTCAACACCGGCCACCCCTCGACCTACAAGGGGCTTGAAGGTCAGGTCAGCTACAACTTCGGCTTCGGCTTGACCGTGCTGGCAAACGGCTCGATCAACAGCTCGAAGGACGACGTCACCCACAGCTGGATCAACCAGGCTCCCGACTACACCGCGACCGCCGGTGCGGTGTACAATCTGAGCGGCGTCAAGGTCAGCTATGTCCAGAAGTTCATCGGCCGTCAGTACGCCGATCTGAACGAAGCCGTGCCGCTGAAGCCGTACAGCATCGGTACCGCCTCGGTCGGCTATCAGTATAAGTTCATCACCGCCCGGGTCGCGGTGTACAATGTCTTCGACACCCGGCCGGTGACCAGCATCTCGGGCCCGGCGATCGTCGCCGCGGGTGCGACCAACAGCCTGGGCTTCAACAACCTCGGACCGAGCGCGCAATACTTCTTCCTGCCGGGCCGGAGCTATCAGGCAACGCTGGGGGTAAGCTTTTAGCTTAGCGTCAGCTGCGACAGTTGCTCAACCCGCTCATCCCGAGCGAAGTCGAGGGACGAACAATCTCCGGGCAGGTCCCTCGGCTTCGCTCGGGATGAGCGGGTCAACAGTGGCTAACCGCCACTCCGCGCCAGCAGCGCCAGCAACTCGCTCTGCCACAGCGCCGCCCAAGTGTGCGTCCCATGCCCGTGCGTCGCGGTGCTTTCGGGGATCAGCACGAACTTGCCGCGCGGCATCTGCCTGACCTGCGCTTCAGCCAAGTGCAGCCCCGGCGGGTTAATGAAATCGTCGCCTGAGTTAATCCACGTCACCGGTACGTTGATCGACGCCAGCCGCGCCGAGGGGTCGTAGGTCCGTGATGCCTGCAGCGCCCAGATCAGGTCATTGGCATCGCCGCTGGAAAAGCTTTTCTCGACCTTGTCGACGTAAGCATCCGCTCCGGCCCGCGTCGGATACGCCGCCTGCAGCGCCACCGGTGCCGTCCCTGCCAGAACGAGGATCGACGCCGCAGCGCGCATGCCGCCCGCCGGCTCGCTCGTGTACTCGCCGCCGGCGTAGGCGGGATCGTGCGTGATCGCGTCGATCGCCAGCTTGCGCCATATCCGGTTGCGCCCGCCGAGTTCGACCGCCTGGCACGCCAGCGGCAGCAGCGCCTTTGCGAAGCCGGGGTAGGTCTCGCCCCAGACGAAGGCGTGCATGCAGCCCATCGACGTGCCGATCAGCAGCCGCAGTTGCGTAACGCCGAGCGCGTCGAGGACCTTGCGCTGGCCTGCGACCATATCAGCGTAGTCATAGTGCGGAAACCGCGCGTGCAGCCCGTCGCTGGGCTTCGACGAAGCACCGTGGCCGATGCCGTCGGGCAGGATGACGTACCAGCGTTTCAGATCGAGCGGCTGGCCGGGACCGTAGAGCACGCCTGCAAATTGCGGGACGAGAAACTGCTTGCCGGTGCCGCCCGTGCCGTGCAGCACCATCACCGCATTTACGATAGCGCCGCTCGCATCGCGGCGCGGAGTGCCGAGCGTCGCATAGTGCAGCCGCAGCGACGGCAGCCGCTCGCCCGACGCGAAGGCGAAATCGCGGACGGTGATCTCGCCTTCGATGGGTACATAGGCCGGGACAGGAGCTTGCGGCGACACGGCGGCGGGCGTTTGCACCTGTGCAGCGGCATTTTCCGCCGCCGCCAGCAGCAGCGCCGCCGCCAGGCTTGCCCTGACTATCGCCGTCACTTCGCGTCGGCGTAGATCCGCACCAGCCGGTACAGATAGTCCCGCCCGTCATAGATCGACTTGACGCTGATGTGCTCGTTGAGCCCGTGAATACCGCCGTAGTCGGCATCGGAGAAAATGCCGGGAACGCCGTAGGTCGGGATGCCGCGCGCATACAGGAAGATTGCGTCGCTGGCACCCGTCGACATCACCGGCACCATCGGCACGCCGGGGAACATCTCGGCCGCCAGCTTGCGCGCGGGTTCGACGACCTTGGGATCGAGCGGCGGCGAACCCGGTGTCGGGCGGATCGGCGGTACCAGCGTCACCGTCACCGCAGGGTCGGCGATGGTCTTGACCAGCGTCGCCCGCACCGCCTCGACGCTTTCGCCCGGCGCGATCCGGCAATTGATGTTGGCGGTTGCCTTCTGCGGCAGCGCGTTGTTGGCGTGACCGGCCTCGGCGAGCGTCGCGACACAGGTGGTGCGTAGCGTCGAGTGCAACGTCGCATCGCGCGACAGCAGTGCGTTCGCCGCGGCGTCATCGGGGCTGGCGACAATCGCCTTCATCGCCGCGCCCTCGGGGCCGGGCGTCACCGCGCTCATCTGGGTGAAGAAAGCGCGCGTCGTCGGGTTGAGGTCGACCGGGAACTCGAGCGCGTCGAGCTTGACGATCGCCTGCGCGAGCTGGACGATGGCGTTGGGCTTGACTGGCCGCGAGCTGTGCCCGCCGGGGTTGGTCACCGTCAGCGTGTAGTTCTGCGATGCTTTCTCGCCGACCTGAAACCCGAGCTGCTGGCGCTTGCCCTGCGCGTCAAGGACGCCGCCGCCACCCTCGTTGAGCGCGAACGCCGCGTCGATCAGGTCGCGCTTGTTGTCCGCCAGGTATTGCGCGCCGTTGAAGGCATAGGTCGTCTCCTCGCCGCAGGTCAGCGCCATCTTGACCGTGCGGCGCGGGCGCTTCTCCGAACGCAGCCGGATCATCGTGTCGGTCCAGATCGCCGCCATCGACTTGTCGTCCGACGCGCCGCGCGCATAGAAATAACCGTTCTCCTCGACGAGCTTGAACGGATCGCGCGTCCAGTCGCTCGCCTTCGCCTCGACCACGTCGATATGCGCGAGCAGCAGGACCGCCTTCGCCGCCGGATCGCTGCCCTTGAGCACGACGACGAGCCCGCCCTCCTTGGGCTTTTCGGGAATGCTGAACGGCGTCAGCTCGGCGTCGGTATAGCCCGCCGTGCGCAACCGCGCCGCCAGCCGCTCGGCGGCGAGGGTGCAGCTGCCTGCCGACAGTGTCGTATTGGTCTCGACGAGCTCCTGGTAGAGCGCGCGAAACTGCGCCTGATCGGGGCGGAGTGTCTGTGCGACGGCGGGCGCGGCGAATGCGGCGGCCACAGCGGCACCGGCCAGGTATTTCGCGAACTGCATGATGTTCCCCTTGTTCTGCTTGGTGATCTTGTTCTTACTTTGTCATCCCGGCCTTCGCCGGGATGACGGAAGAAGGTGGGATGTCAAAGAGAGTGCAACCACACCCTCACTTCCGCGCTGCCAGGATCGCATCCAGCCGCGCCGGGCCGCTGCCGTCCCGCACCAGATGCGGATAGCGCAGCCCGCCGCGGTAATCGATCTTGACCGTCCGGTAGCGGTCGCCGCTCTTGACCAGCAGCTCGATCGGTCCGCCGGTCGTCGCCGCGGTGATCGTCGACTTGAGCAGGTCGGCGTCGTACGCCTCGCCGTTGATCGCGGTGATCTGCGTGCCCACCGTCAGCCCGGCGTTGAACGCCGGGCCGTCCCAGCGGACGACGCCCAGCGTGCCGTCCTTATCGAGCACGACACCGATCGAGTAGGACAGGTCGGTGCGCTTCGCCAGCGTGTTCGCCGTTTTGGCGTAATCGCTCTGCGTGTCGGTGAAGGTCAGCTTATAGCCGCCGCGCGCCAGTCCATCGAGCGGCGCACCGGGACCGTGGCCGTCCAGCCGGCTGCGCAGGAACGTCGACCAGTCGTACGGCTGAACCGCATTCAGCGCCTTGACGACATCCTCGAAGGTGTAGGTCACCTCGCTGAAGTTGCCGTCCTCGATCCCAAAAAAGCCGCGCGCGAAGTCGTCGAGCGAGCGCTTGCCGCCCGAGCGCTCGCGGATCAGCGTGTCGGCATCGAGCCAGATCAGCAGCCCCTCGTTGTAGTAATCCTCGCTGCGCTGCCATGTAACCCACGGCTCGGGGCGGCGATAGGTGGTGATCGGGTCGTTGACGGTGTCCTGCATCGCCCGCCAGCTGCGGCCGCTGCGCGCGTCATATGCAGCCGCGGTCTCGGCGAGCGCGTCGCGGACCTGGCTGACGGTCTGCAGCCCCGAGCGCGCCGCCAGCATGACGCCCCAATACTGCGTCTGGCCCTCATAGACCCAGAGCAGGCTGTTGCGCATCGGCTCGCTGTAGTTCGCCGTCCACGCGTCCGCGCCGCGGCGGAACTTGCCGTCCCAGCTATGGCTGAACTCGTGCGTCATCAGCTGACGCGCGGTGACGGTCTTGTCCCACTCGGTGAAGTAGTTGGCGACGGTGCCGTTCTCGCTCGACCGGTGGTGCTCGAGGCCCTGCCCGCCGAGGTGCTCACTCAGCGACAGCAGGAAGTCATAGTGGTCGTAGTGGTGCGAGCCGAACAGCTTGTAGGCTTGGGTCACCAGGGCGCGGTGGGCGTCGAGCTGCGCGTCGGTGGCGAGCAGCTGCTCGGGGCGGTCGGCCACGATATCGAGATAGACCGGCACCGGGGATGTGCTCAGCGACACGCGGCGGAAGTAGCGCCCGGCGTACACCGGCGAGTCGACGAGCACGTCGAACGGAACCGGCGCAAAGCTGGTCGTCGCGCCCGCGGTCGAGGCCGTGGTCAGCGCCGTCCCGAGCTGCCAGCCGGCAGGCAGCGTCAGGCTCGCGGCGATCTGGATATCGCGGGTGAAATAACCCGCCGGGTACAGCGCCAGCGACGACCACGGCAGGTCGGTCATCACCGGGGTGATCTCGGTCCGTCCCTGCCGCGCGTCGGTCGGCGACAGATACTGGAAGTCGATATCGAGCGCGGTCGCCCCCGCGGGCACGTCGATGTGGAAGGCGAAGACGTTGACCGGATCGCGCCGCCACTCGAGCCGCTGCCCGCCGCTGCTGACGAGCAGCCCGGCGACCTTGTCGATGGGGCCGCGCGGGCCATGCTCGCCCGGCAGCCACTGCGGATACAGCAGCACGAAGTCGCCCGCCGTGCTGACCGGCACGCGCTCGTGGATGCGGAAGATCTTGCGGTCGGTGTCGGTCGCATCGACCCTGAGCCCGATCGTGCCGGGAAAGGGTATGTCGCGCGGTGCCGGGATCGGCGGTGGCAGCGGTGCCGGTTGCGGGCCGGGGCTGGCGAAGGCAGCAGTCGACAGCAGGACAGCGAACGCGAGCGACTTGATCAATGCGGGTGCTTTCGGACGAGGACAGCACAGCTTAACGCACTCCGATGCGAGCGCAACAATTGTCGACGGCGCACCAACGGCACCGCCGGCAAGGCGGAGAGGGCTGGCAGCCGCGCGCCCTGCTCGCTAGGTTCTCCGCTCACCGGGGAACACTCGCATGATCCGCTCGTCCGCGCTGCTCCTGCTTCTCCTTACCATCAGACTGGATGCCCAAGTGCTCACGCCCCCCGTTGCCGAACGTCGCCCGCATGTGCAGACCTTCCACGGCGAGACGCTCAGCGACCCGTATTTCTGGCTCAAGGACCCCGGCTATCCCAAGGTCAGCGACCCCGATATCCTGAACTACGTCAAGGCCGAGAACGCCTATTTCGAAGCGCGGATGGCCCCGCATGCCAAGCTCGTCGAGACGCTGTTCGAGGAACTGAAGGCGCGCGTACCGCAGGAGGATGCGAGCGTGCCGGTCAAGGACGGCGCGTTCGAATATTGGTGGCGCTTCGACAAGGGCGGCCAGTACCGTGTGTGGCTGCGGCGAGCGCTCGGGGGCGGTGCCGAGCAGGTCCTGCTCAGCGAGCCAGCGCTGGCCGCGGGCAAGGACTATTTCCGGCTCGCCGGGACCGCGGTCAGCCCCGACGGCAAGCTGCTCGCTTATGCCTATGACGACAACGGCTCGGAGCGCTTCACGCTCAAGGTGCGCGACCTCGCCACAGGGGCCGACATTGCGACGGTGGCGACCAAGAGCATCGGCGTACCGGTATGGGCAGCGGACTCGCAGGCGCTGGCATGGACCGAGGTCAACGACAACTGGCGGCCGTTCCGCATCGTGCTGCACACACTCGGCGCTGGCGGCAAGGACGGCACCGAGCGGACATTGTACGAGGAGCCCGACAGCGGCTTCCGCGTCGCCGTCGCGCGCAGTCAGGACCGCAGCCGGTTCGTCATCGTTGCCGCCGATCATGTCACCAGCGAAGTCCGGCTGATCCCGACCGCCGACCCCGCCGCGCCGCCACTGCTGGTTAGCCCGCGCCACACGGGCCGCGAGTATGAAGTCGATGTGCGCGGGGACACGCTGTTCATCCGGACGAACGACGATCACGTCAATTTCCGCATCGCCACGGCGCCGCTGGTTCACCCGGACCGCTGGACGACGCTGATTCCCGGCAGCACCCGCCATTACATCCGCAACCTGACCGCGTTCGCGAGCTATCTTGCAATCGAGGAGCGCGTCGACGGACTCGACGCGGTACGGCTGCGTGGCGACGACGGCAGCGACAGCAAGGAGCACGGCAGCTTCGAGCGCTGCATTTGATCCGGTGACGCAGATCCCCGCCGGACACACGATCACCGAGCCGATGAATGCGCGGATGAGCTCGCGACGTAGCGGCGACTCCGGGGCGCTCAGGTGGTGGCGCAGCAGAATAGCCACCTGCTCGATCATTTCGTCGGTAATGCGGGTGTTGCCCCTCCGGAGTGAAAGCTCGAGATCACCGATGGTGGCCGTCAGCTGGTAGATGTTCGTACGCAGCTCGGCCAGCTTGCGGGTGGTAGTCGGATCCTTGCTCGACAGATGGCCTTCAAGAATCAGATCGGTCAACTTGTCTAACTTGGTTTCAGCGCGAGTCCGAGCGTCACGGGTGGTGCCGAGATCGCGCCGACGGCGTGCTTCGGCCTGCTCCCCCACTTCGAGGGCGCTATGCAGCAATTCGCGCATCCGGTCAGGGTCGAGCATGCGCTGCTCAATAACTCCGATAACGGCGTCATCGAGCTTCTTCCTGGGAGTACCCGCGCTCGTGCAGCTCGAGGCACCGCCGTTCACCTTGCGCTGACACTTATAGTAGGAATACTGCCCGCTTTTGCCGGTTGCGATGGTCAGATTACCCGCACAGACGCCGCACTTCACAAGGCCGATGAGAAGCGTCGGCCCATTTGTGATCCGCGGCGCGGTAACCTGCGGTGCCCGGCCCGCGCGTAGGACCGCGACGCGGGCGGCCTGTGCCGGCTCGATGATCAGGGGGCACTCGACCCAGTGCTCGCAGCCTTTGTCCGGGAGCTTGCCATCATCGTCCTTGGTCATGTCGGGGTAGCGGCCGCTGTAATGCGGCCGCCGTAGGATGCCATCAATAGTGCCGTGAAAGAAACGCTTGCCACGCAGCTTGTACCCGCCGGTATTGAGCTTCTCAGCAATCGCGCGTGTCCCAGTCGGACCGGCACCCTCGCCGTTCTCCGCGAGGTCGAAGATCATCTTTACAATTGCGGCCTCTGCCGGATTGAGCACCAGCCGCTTCCGCTCCTTCTTGCCCTGCACTTGCGCCGTACGAGATTCGTAACCGAAAGGTACGGTTCCGCCGTTGAAGAAGCCGCGCTGCGCGTTGACGCGAGCCCCCTTGCGCGTGTGCTGCGCGGCGTCCTGCCGATACTTCTGGTTCATCGCGATCATGATGATCAACATGAACCAGCCGTTTGAGCCCGCAGGGATCTGCTCCGTAACGCTCTGAATTTCGACACCGCACGTCCGGAGATTCTTCTCGGCGGTGAGATGCGCGAGCAAATCCCGGCTGAACCGTGACAGCGAATAAGTGATGATCAGGTCGACCGGACGCTGATCCGAGGTCGCCTGAGCCAGCATGCGATCGAACTGCGGCCGGAAGGCTTTCGCGCCAGAGACACCGGGCTCCTCGAAAATCTCGACCAGCTCGATATTATTCCGCTCGCAGTAAGCCTTAGCGGCGTCGATCTGAGTGATAGAGCCGTTGTTGCCGTCGCCTTCCTCATCGACCGAGACGCGGACGTAGATGTACGCCCTTAAGCGCTTTCTCATATAAGTTCTCCAAATTGCTGCGCAGGATTATTCTGAAGTCGAACACGATCGTTCTAGGGCCAGCCAGACTCGTTCGAGATCGACTGACTGAAGCCAGTAATCGGCGTTGCCGAGCTGTCAGACGCGATAAAGTCAGTACCGGCGCGAGCGGACAGATCGTGGTCGGTTTCCTTGCTTCGCGGAGCCCTCACGACTTGCCTTTCAGAATTTCGATAATTTGAGTGCTCAGATGCGCCCACAGCAGCGCAGCTTCGTGCGGCAGCAGTCCGATCGATTGCGGGAGCTGATCGACGATGTCCAATAGGATTGTGTCGGACACCACGATGGCAATCGGGACAGTCGTCGGCGTCGCAGGCTGGTGCCCCACGGAAGATGGTTCTGAGTCCATCCCTCTCGATAGAGCCGCGATTTCGCGGAAAGTGGCGACCCCAATGCCTAAGGGCTGAAGCCGCCATTCTATAATTTGGTAGTGCGCCTAAATCGATCGGCGGGTTTAGAGCTGATTGAAAGCAAGCGATCTGTGGAACGTAGCGACTCAGCTCTGGAGCCGTGACAGGACTGACTAATACCAACTCTCATTGACATTCACCCATGCGCCCATTGGCGCAGTCCGATGGACATGATGCGCCATGGCTGATCGGTGAGGCGGTTCCAGGCGAAGCAGCAATGGTCGAGGATGTCATCGTAGGATTTGAAGATGCGGTTCGACAGCCAGTTATCGCGCATGAACTGCCAGACGTTCTCGACCGGGTTAAGCTCGGGGCATTTCGCCGGCAGCGGCAGCAGCGTGATGTTGCCGGGGATGACCAGCCCCGCCGAGACATGCCAGCCCGCCTGATCGAGCAACAGCACGGCGTGGGCACCAGGGGCCACAGCAGCGGCGATCTCGGCGAGATGCAGCGTCATCCCCTGGGTGTTGCAGCGGGGTAGGACGACGCCTGCGCCCTTGCCCTCTGCCGGACAGATGGCACCATAGATGTACGCCGAGGTGGTACGCTGGTCCTTGGGAGCTGATGGCCGGGTGCCGCGCTTGGCCCATCGCCGCGTGATGCCGTTCTTCTGGCCAACCCGGGCTTCGTCCTGCCACCACAGTTCTATGGACGTGCCTCTTGGGAGCGTTGCTTCGATCGCTGCCACCTGGGCGGGGAAGTTTTTTTAAACGTCGGGATGACATCGGCCTCCTGCGCATGGTGGCGCGGCCGCGCCGTCAGCTTGCGGTATCCCATGGCGCGCAACTCGCGGCTCAGCGTCTGGGTGCTGATCGACACCGCGAACTCGTCACGGATCCACTGCACGAGATCGACCAGCCGCCACCGCACGACACCGTGCGGCGCGGGGATCGGACCACTCTCGACGGCCGCCGCCAGCGCCGCCCGCTGACTTGCATCGAGGCGCGGGCGACCTCCGGGAGCTTTGCCGTCGATCAGCCCGTCGGGTCCGTCGCGGTTGAACCGCAGCACCCAGTCCCGCACCGTTTGCAGGCCGACGCCGCCGATCCGCGCCGCTTCGCTCCGGCTGCCGCCATCATAAATCATCGCCAGCGCCAGAAGCCGGCGAACCTGGCCAGCATCGCGCCGCGACTGCGCCAGCCGCCGCAACTCCGTCGCCGTGAAGCCGTCCCGCAACCCAACCGCTGCCGCCATCGCAACCTCCCGAAAGGGAATGTTGAATCACATCAGAGCACGCTTGGGAATCACTCGCGTGAGTCAGGCTTCATGATTGTTGATATAAG
>CAXTTR010000038.1:7877-13800 GCA_964247215.1 uncultured Sphingomonadaceae bacterium | reverse complement strand
GGGCCAGTGTGAACTGGCCCGCGTTGATGGTTCCGGCACCGGCCGTTGTCAGCTTGTTGGCAAGCGCATTGGTGCCGAAATCCAAGATCGCCAGCGTCGTGGCGTCGGCGAGCGCCACGGTGCCCGTTCCAGCGGCGTTGTTGTTCCCGAGGATCACGGTCCCCGATACAATCGTCAGCCCGCTGAAGCTGTTCATGCCCAGCAACGTCAGCGAACCGCTGCCGGTCTTGGTGATCGATCCTGAACCGGTGATAGCACCTCCGCCCAGCATCAGTCTGCCGAGCGTCAGCGTACCCGCGCCCGAGTCGATGGTGCCGGTGCCTGCGGTCGTGACAGCGTTGGTGATCTGCAACCCGCTTGCGCCCGCCGCCAGCGTGGTACCGTCGGCTAGTGCAATGCCGCCGGTACCCCCAGCCGTGCCGGTCCCGAACGTGACGGTTCCGGCGCTGATGCCGAGCCCGTTGAAGCTGTTCGCACCATTCAGGACGAGGTTGCCGCTGCCGGTCTTGGCGATGCCGCCCAGCCCGCTGACCACACCGTTCAGCGTGAACAGCCCTGCCCCCGAGTCGAGCGTGCCGGTGCCCGCGGTGGTGACCGCGTTCGCCAGCACCAGCCCGCCGACGCCCGCCGCGAGCGTCGTGCCGTCCGCCAGCGCGATGATGCCCGTGCCGCCGGCGGTGTTGCTGCCGAGCGTCACGCTCCCCTGCGCGATGTTGAGCCCGCCGAAGCTGTTGTTGCCCGTCAGCACCAGAACGCCCGCGCCCTGCTTGCTGAGCGCACCGCTGCCGGTGCCCGCGCCGGTAATCGTCGAGGCGATCGTCGTTGTGCCGCCGCTGGTGGCGATGAACGCACCGGGAGCCGCCGCCAGCGTACCGCCGGTCAGGACATAGCCGGGGCTGGCGAACTGCAGCCCCTGGAACACCTGCGTGCCGGTGACCGCGACAGTGCCCGCGGTAGCGCTGAACACGCCGACGCCGCCGCCCCAGCCGCTGTTGCCCGTGCTCGGCGCGGCGCTCGTCCAGTTCGTCGCGGTCGCGGTCCAGCTGCCGTTGCCGCCATCGATACGGCCATTGCCCGCTGCGTCGCGACCATCCCAATATTGTACGGGCGCGCCCGGCGCGGTGACCAGCAGGTTGACCGTGCCACCGATCGCGGTCTGAACTTGGCCGCTGTTGCCGCCCGGCAGGCTGGTGACCTGTAGCCCGTTGTCGGTCAGCGCGCCGGTGTAGTTGATCAGGCGATAAACGCCCGAACCGAAGCTGCCACTGTTGGTGACAGTCAGCCCGCCGCTGAGCGTCAGATTACCGTTGACCTGCAGCAAATCATTGAACGCGCTGCCGGTGACGTCCGCCTGCCCCAGCTGATAGGCGAGGTTCGCGCCACTGGCGAGCACCAGCCCGCCGGTGGTCAGCGTGCCGACGCCATTGCCGGGCGCAATCGTCGCGCCGTTGGCGATGGTGACCACGCCGGCGATGCTGCCGCTGCCGGTCAACGTCGCGCCAGACTGCACGGTGGTCGCGCCGGTGCCGCTGGCAATGCTGTTGACCGCGAGTGTACCGGCGGTGACGGTTGTCGTGCCGGCATAGGTGCTGCCGCCGGATAGCGTCAGCGTGCCGCTGCCGGTTTTGGTTATGCTGCCCGCGCCGGAGACGACGCCGCCAAAATTGACGCCGTTGACGCCAGAGTCGATCGTGCCCGCGCCAGTGGTGACGACCGCGCCGCCGATGTACTCGCCAAAGCCCGTCGCCAATGCAGTACCGGTACCGATGCTGATCGTCAGCGCGCTGCTGGTGACGCCGCCGGCGAGATCGAGCGTCAACCGCCCTGCGCCAATGTTCAGCTGCGCGAGCGACAGAAAGCCCGTCAGCGCGAGATTGCCCGATCCGATTTTCGTGATGGTTCCCGAGCCGAGATTGGGCAAACCCCTAAGCTGGCCCGTCAACGTCAGCACACCGTTGCCCGAGTCGATCACGCCGGTGTCGGCAACTTGAACGGCGTTGGCGACATTCAGCCCTGACACGCCCGCGGCAAGCGTCGACCCGTTGCTGAGCGTTGTGAAGCCGGCACCCGCAGCGGTGTTGGTGCCGAGAGTCACGGTTCCGGCAGTGACATTCAGTGCCTGAACGTTGGTGCCATAGAAGCTGTTGGTGCCGTTCAGAATAAGGTTGCCCGAACCGGCCTTGGTGATCGAGCCCTGGCCCGAGATTGGGCCGTTGAGCGTCAGGCTGCCCGAACCTGAGTCGATGGTTCCCGTTTGGAAAGTAGTGATGGGATTCGACAGCACCAGCCCCGACACCCCGGCCACCAGTGTTGGCGTTCCGAACATACCGATGCCAGTGAAATTGATCGCGCCGTTGCCCGCTGCACTGTTGTTGCCGATCGTGACGCTGCCGCCGCTGATCGTCAGTCCGTTGAAGCTGTTGACGCCGTTGAGCACCAGCGCTCCGGTCGTATTGAGTGAGCCTGGGCCGGAGATGATGCCGTTCAGCGTGCCGGTAATGTTGAGGTAACCGGTCCCGGCGGTCGACACGGTGTTGGCGTAAACGCCCGAACCTTGCAGCGTGGTGCCGTCGGCGAGCGCGATCGGGCCGGTGCCGACGCTGGCGGCATTGGCATTGACAGTGCCACCAGCGATGGTCAGACCGGTAAAGCGGTTGTTGCCGCTAAGCTGCAGTAGACCGGTACCCACCTTGATAACCGTGCCCGGTCCGGTGATGTCGCCGTTCAGGTTCAAGACGCCGATCGGACCACTGAAGCCGTTGCCTGGACGGTCGCCCGCATCGACCCGCACCGGACCAGTCACAACAATCGCGTTACCGATGTTACTGACGCTGCCGTTTCCCGCCAGCGTTGTAAGGGCCGCCATCGTTACCGAGCCGGTGCCGAACGAATTGTCAGCAAAAGCGGTCAGGATGCCGCCTGACATAATCGTACCCGCAACGACACTGAGATTAACGAATGTGTTTGCCGTGTTATAAAAAACAAGCGTGCCCGTCCCGAGCTTGATAATCGAGCCAGGCCCCGACACGATGCCGTTGAGTTTAAGGCTGTTCGCGCCGGTGTCGATGGTGCCGACGCCCGCGGTCGAGATCGTATTGTTTAGCTGCAGCCCAGCTGCGCCTGCGCCCAACAGGGTGCCGTCGGCTAACGCGATGTTGCCGCTGCCGCCCGCGGTGTTGCTTCCCAGCGTGACATTGCCGCTCATGACATTAAGCGCGGCAAAGCTGTTGCTGCCGGTCAGTGCAAGCGTGCCCGTGCCCTGTTTGCTGATGCCGCCGCCGGTCAGTGCCGAAGCAATCGTCGTCGTGCCGTCGTCCGTCACGATGAACGACCCGGCGCTGGCGGCGAGCGTACCGCCGGTCAGGACGTAACCGGGCGTCGTGAACTGCAGGCCCTGGAAGACTTGCGTGCCAGTCACCGCAACCGTGCCCGCGGTATCGCTGAAAACCGCTACGCCGCCGGCCCAACTGCCGTTGATCACGCTCGGGTCCGGCGTCGTCCAGTTACTGTTGGTGGCGGTCCAGCTGCCGCTGCCGCCATCGATGACGCCGTTGCCCGTCATGTCGGCCCCGTCCCAATACTGGACGGGCGCGTCCGGCGTCGTGACCAGCAGATTGACGGTACCGGAGACGGCCGTCTGGATTTGGCCGGTGTAGAAACCAGGCAGGCTGTTAACTGTCAAACCGTTATTGGTGAGCGCGCCGGTATAGTTGATGAGCCGGTACACGCCGTTGCCAAGGCCGCCGCTGTCGGCGACATTGAGTTTGCCGCCGAGGGTCAGATTGCCGTTCACCTGTAGCAGATCGTTTGACGGCCCGCCGACAATGTTTGCCTGGCCGAGCTGGTACGCGAGCGTTGCAGTGTTGCCGAGCACCAGCCCGCCGGTGATCAGGGTGCCGACACCATCACCCGGGCTGAGCGTCGCACCGTTGGCGATAGTGACGACGCCAGCAATGCTGCCGCCGCCGGTGAGCGTCGCACCGGCTAGGACGCCGACCGTTCCGCCGCCGCTGTTCGCGCCATTGACGGCCAGCGTTCCGGCATTGACCGAGGTCGCGCCCGCATAACTGTTGTTGCCGGTGAGCATCAGCGTACCGGACCCAAGCTTGGTGAAGCCGCCGTCGCCCGTCACTGGACCGCCAAGCGTGAAGGCGCCCTCGCCGCTGTCGATGCTGCCGCCCTGCGTGACGACGGCGCTGGCAAGCACCAGCCCGCCGGCGCTAGCTGCGAGCGTGCCACCGCTCGACAGGATGATCGTGCCAGGGCCGGCCGCGCTGTTATTGCCGAGCACGGCCGTCCCTTCCCCCACCGTCAATCCGGTGACATCGGTCGTGCCGAAGCTGTTGACGCCGTTCAGGACGACCGTACCCGCGCCGAGTTTGACGATCTGGCCGGGGCCGCTGATGACGCCGCCTAGCGTGAACGTTCCAGACGCGACCGCGACGGTGCCGGTACCGTTCGTCGTGATCGCATTTGTCGCGCTGACGCCGTCAACGGCGCTCAGTAGCGTATTATCCTCTAGTGTGATCGCGCCACTACCCGCCGCGGTGTTGCCGCCGAGCAGCACTGAGCCGGTGACGACGTCCAGGCTGTTAAAGCTGTTATCGCCGTAGAGCTGCAACGTGCCCGCGCCTTGCTTGACCACGGAGCCGGTGCCGCTGACGATGCCGTCCAACCGCAACGAGCCGCTGCCCGAATCGATCGTGCCGACCCCGGCGATCGTCACCGCGTCGGGAAGCGCGACTGTGCCGGAGCCCGCCAGCGTGGTTCCGTCGCTCATCGTCAGCCCGCCGCCGCCGATGGCACTGTTGCTGCCAGCTTGAATGGTACCCTGGAGGAGCGCCGTCGGCGCGATGCTAATGTTCACGCCGTTCAGCACCAATGTCCCCGCACCGGTCTTCGTCAGCGTCCCGGTATTCGTGACCGGCCCGCCGAGTATCAGGGTAAACGCCCCCGTATCGATGAGATTCGCCCCGGTGATAGTCACCGGACGCAGCGCGTTAACGTTGCCGGTCAGCTGCAACGTCGCACCGAGCAGGCTGAGCCCGCCGTCGCTTGCGCCGAGATTGGCGTCGGTTCCGATCGACAACACGCCCGCGTTGACGAAGGTGCCGGCGGCGTAGCTATTGTCGCCCGTCAGCACGAGCGTTCCCGGTCCCGCTTGGCGCAGTGAGCCACTGCCGCCGATCGCACCACTCAACGTCAGCGTCGTTGCATCAGCAGGCGCGAAGCTGCTGTCGCCGATCAGCGTCACCGCGCGGGCCGAGCCGAAGCTGGTGCTGGTCAGCAGAGTGCCGCCGCTTAGCGCCAGGCCGCCCGCCGCGGTGCCGAGTGCGCTATCCGCTGCCACCGTGGCGCGGGCGTTGCGGATCGTCGTGCCCGCGTGGCTGTTGATACCGGTAATCGTGACCAGCCCGGCAAGCGGGGTAGGGCCAGTGTCGGCGATGGTCAGGTTACCCGAGCCGCTGATCACGCCGCCCAGCGTCAACGCAAAGCCATTGCTGTCGACGGTCGCAACGTTGTCGAGCTGCAGCGCATTCGTCAGCGTCAATGCCGCGCCGGCCCCGAGCGTGGTACCATCGAACAGCTCGACGGCATTGCCGCCAAAGGCACCCGCGGTGCCGGCATTCACCCTTCCGCCGGTGATGCTGACCGCGCCCGTGAAAGCATTTTCCCCGTTCAACGTCAGCGTCCCCGGGCCCGACTTGAGCAGTCCCTTGCTTCCGGTAAGCACGTTGTCGATGATCGTCGCCGTTGCCGCTGCCGTGTTGATCTCGGGCGCGGCGACGCCGTCCTGACTCCTCGCGGCGAGGTTGGTGCCGCTCAGGTGATAGCCATCGACGTCGAACTCGAGCAGCGTGAACTGCTGTGCTCCAGCGACGGTTACCGTGCCGCCGACGGTATTGAATACTGCCTGCTGGCT
>CAXTTR010000038.1:0-7867 GCA_964247215.1 uncultured Sphingomonadaceae bacterium | reverse complement strand
GCCGTCGACCGAAGTCCAGTTGAAGCTGCCGGTGTTCCAGGTGCCGCTGCCGCCGCTGACGATATGGTCGGCGATTGCTCCGCCACCGTCCCAATACTGCCGCCCGATGCCGAGCGCCTCTAGGACGACGGTGCCGCCCGGCCCGTCGCTGTTTGCGACGATCGCGACGTTGCCGTTGTAACCCGACGGCAGCGTTCCGAGCAGCAGGCCATTGTCGGTGACCGTGCCGTACGTGAATAGTGTGTAGTTGCCCTTGGTGAACAGCGGTCCATTGGCGACGTTGAGTGTCCCCGCCAGCGTCAGCTGGCCATTGACGATGACGAGGTCGTTATTCGCGCCGCCGACGACACCGGCCTTGCCGAGCTTGAGGTTGACCAGCGAACCGGCGGTCAGGCTAAGGTTGGCAAGCGTCAGCGTACCGGGCGCCGCCGTTCCTGGTGACAGGTTGCCACCGGAAGCGATGGTGACGACCGTTGTGCTATCGTCGGGCGAGAGGACGCTACCGGTCCCGCTCAGTGTCGCACCGCTGTTGACGTTGAGCTGGCCAGCGTAAATCGTCGTGCCGGTCTGGAGCTGTAACGTGCCCGCGACGACAGTGTCGATCGCGCCATGGCTGCCGTTCCAGTCACCGCCGACAACCAGCGTGCCGCTTCCGGCCTTGTTGATCGCCACGCCGCTGCCGCTCTGATTAATCTGACCGTTCAAGGTTAGCGTCGCGGCGCGCGTATCGATGGTTATCGGTGCGCCACTCTCGAATTCATAATAGTTCGCCAGTACGAGATTGTCGGCGGCGGCGATCAGCGACGTACCGCCGATCATTGCCAGGATATTGGGGCCGAGCGCGTTGTTCGATCCTACAGCGATGCCACCGGTGGCGACCGTGATACCGCTGCCAATGGTGTTGTTGCCGGTCAGCGTCAGCGTGCCCGAGCCGTAAACGGTGGCATTGGTGCCGCTGACCACGCCGGTCAGGGTCAGGTTGTGCCCGTTGGTGTCGATCGCGGCGTTGTATAACCCTACCGGATTGTCAAAGCTGAGGCCGTCGGCAACGGCTCCCAATACCGAACTGCTAACGGTCAGGCGGCCGGTGCCGAGCGCCCCCGCCGCGCCGACATCGAGCGATCCGCCAATGACGAAGGTGCCGCCGCTATAGCTATTTGCGGTATAGAGCTCGAACTTGCCTAGCCCGGCCTTGGTCAGGCTGCCGCTGCCCGAGATGGCGCCGTTCGACCTGAGCACGCCCGAAAAGTCATTGACCGATACCAGGCCGCCCATGCCGCTCAGCACAATCGCACGGGTCATCGTGACGCCGTCAGCGCCGGTCAGTGCAACACCGCCGCCAGCGAGCGTCAGCGTTCCTGTCGCCGCTCCCAGTCCCGCATCGGCACTGATGACAACGCTGCCACCCTCGACGCGAGTGCCGCCGGTATAAGTATTGGCACCACTCAAAGTCAGGTTACCGGCACCGGCCTTGAGCAGGGTTCCGGCCGTAGTCAGGTCCTGAAGGGTGCCTGCAAGCGTGTAGTCATTGCCCTTGGTGTTGACCGTCAGCGTGCCTTGCAGCGCCGCGTTGTTTGCCGTCGTTAGCCCAGCGGCACCCGCCTGGAGTGTGGCGCTGGCGGTGAAGGCGAGATCGCCGGTGCCCAACGCGCTGCTGTCGGCGACGTTTAAAGCACCGCCGTTTATCGTCGTGCCGCCGGTGTAGGTGTTCGCCCCGCTGAGTGTCAGCATGCCTAAGGCGGAAGTCTGCAGCGAAAAGATGCCGCCGCTGCCGTCGTTGTCGCGCAACAACCCAGCAAATGTCAGGGCGCCGGTATTGGTCAGCAGCAGGCTGCCGTTCTGGACGATGGTGTAGGGAACACCCGGTGTCTCGTCGAAATTGATGCGCGCCGACAGACTGCCGTGCAAATCGAGCGTGCCGGCGCGGCTCGTGCTGCCCAGTAGCGCCGCACCCGCAAGGGCAAGTCCAAGCAGCGATGTACCTTTGCGCCAGCGCCGCGTCGCATGCCACGCTATACTACGGCCTTGGTATCCCGGCGCGCGCGCGTTAACGCCCCAAACGGCTAAAATGGCGTACAAGACCGACCCCCCAAGACACGACAGAACTTATTGCCCTAACGTAATATTGCTAAGCTGTAATGAACGTAAGTTATAGATACGTAACGTCTATTGGCGTTGGAGGACGGTGAACGACGCGAGTGTCAGGTAACGATTAAAGATCAAGCTTGGCCCGCATCAGGCTGGCGATCGGGACGGGCTGCTACGAATGCGGGATGCTCGTCGAGGCGACGGTCTATCGCAGTCAGCGCCGGGAAGCGGTCGAGACCGGCCCGGAAACGCCGCGCATTGTATAGTTGCGGGACAAGGCAAACGTCGGCGACCGTGATGGAGTCGCCACACAGAAAACGGCCCGTCGAGGCCTCGGCAATCTCCTCGAGCGGGCGCAGGCCGGCCTCGATCCAATGCCGCGCCCAGATATTGACGTCCTCGTCTGCCACCGCGAGCGGCCCCTTCAAATATTGCAGCACGCGCAGGTTGTTGAGCGGGTGAACATCGCAGGCGATCGTCAGCGCCGCGGCGCGGATGCGCGCCCGCGCCACCGCATCACCCGGCAGCAGCGGCGGCTCGGGGTAAGTCTCGTCGAGATATTCGATAATCGCGAGGCTCTGGTTGAGCCCCGCCGCGCCGTCGATCAGATACGGTACCAGCCCTTGCGGATTGAGCAGCGCATAACCGACGCCGCTTTGCGCCCCGGCGAGCAGATCGACCGGGCTGACGTCGTACGCCAGCCCTTTGAGCGCCAAGGCGATGCGGACGCGGTAGGCCGCCGACGAGCGCCAGTATGAGTAGAGCGTGCGTTCCATGCTGTATTCCTTCAGTGACGCTTGACCGAGTGAGCCTCGACTAGGCATCGGTGCTTGTGGCGAACCACCATCGCCTCAGGTCGGAAGTCAAGCCATGCCCCGCTCGCCGCTCGCCCCTGCCGCATTCCCCGACCTGCCTCCGGTCGCCGGTGTCCGGCTCAGCATCGCGCGCGCTGGTTACAAAGAGTGGGACCGCACCGACCTGCTGCTGGCGCAGTTTACGCAGGGTACGACTGTCGCGGGCGTGCTGACCCGGTCGAAATGTCCATCGCCCGAGGTTGACTGGTGCAAGGCGAAGCTGCCGCATGGCAGCGCCCGCGCGCTGGTCGTCAACGCCGGTAATTCGAACGCCTTCACCGGCGCACGCGGCACTGCGGCGGTTGCAGGGATCGTTGCCGCGGTTAGCGCGCAGGCCGGCTGTCCGGCGAACGAAGTCCTTGTCGCGTCAACCGGCGTTATCGGCGTGCCGCTGCCACTCGAAAAGGCAACCGCGGGGCTGGCCGCTGCCTTCGCTGCCTCTACCTGCAACTGGCGCGAAGCAACCGACGCGATCGGCACTACCGACACGTTCCCAAAAGCCGCGACGCAAAGCGCCGTTGTCGGCGATGTCCGCATAACGCTCACCGGCATCGTCAAAGGCTCGGGCATGATCGCCCCCGACCTTGCGACCATGCTCGGCTTCATCTTCACCGACGCGGCGATTGCTGCACCTTTGCTGCAGACTATGCTGCACAGCGCGGCTGCAACAACATTCAATTGCATCACCGTCGACAGTGACACATCGACATCGGACACGGTTCTTGCGTTCGCCACTGGCGCGGCCGCCAACCCACGCCTCGAAGCCGCGACTGACCCCGGTGCCGACGCTTTCGCCGCTGCGCTAACCGCGCTTTGCCGCGACCTCGCGCAACTCGTCATCCGCGACGGCGAGGGCGCGAGCAAGTTCATCACCGTCGACGTCGGCGGTGCCGACAGCGATGCCGCCGCGCGCCGCATCGCGTTCAGCATCGCCAATTCGCCGCTGGTCAAGACCGCTATCGCCGGCGGTGACGCAAACTGGGGCCGCGTCGTGATGGCGGTCGGGAAGGCAGGCGAAGCCGCCGACCGCGACCGGCTCAGTATCCGCTTTGGCACGACGCTGGTCGCCGAACACGGCGCGGCGGTCGATGGCTATGACGAAGCACCGGTGGCGGCGCATCTAGCCGGCAGTGAAGTCGATATTGCCGTGGATCTGGGTCTTGGCGACGGACGGGCGCGCGTATGGACGTGCGATTTGACGCATGGGTATGTGTCAATCAATGGGGATTACCGTAGTTGACGGCCCATTTTCCTTCTAGCCCTCTCCCGTAAGGACGGGGAGGGCTTTAAGAACTCACCTAACCTCGACCGGCAGTCCCGTTGCTTTCAGCTGCGGTTCGACCTGCTTGCGGTCGCCGATGACAACCCAGGTCATGCCGTTGGTCGACAGCGCCGGAACCTGCGCGTTGAGGTCGGCGACGGTAAGCGCGCGGTAGCGCGACGCGAGCGTCACCTGGTAATCGTCGGGACGGCCGAGCACGAAATTGCTCTCGATTGCACCGAGGACGGCCCCGGCAGTCTCGTATTCGCCGGGCAATGCGCGGGTGATGCCGTTGACGACGCGGCGCAGTTCGAGCGCGTCAATCGGCTTGGCGCCGCCGACCGCGCCGGTATCGGCGATCATCGCGGTAATCGAATCGCCGGTACGGTCGGTCTGCACCGGCGCGACGACCAGCAGCGGCATCGCCTCGCGGACGCTGTAGACACTGCTGTACACACCATACGACCAGCCCTTGGTCTCACGCAGGTCGGTGTTGAGCCGCGAAAAAAAGTCGCCGCCGATGACGTCGTTCGCGGCGCGAATGCGGATGGTATCCTCGGTACCCTTGACCGGCAGCACCTTGCCCGCCGCGATCAATGACTGCGGCGATGCGGGGCGATCGATCAGCACGATGTGCGAAGCACCAGCGGGCGGCACTGCCGGGAACGTCTTGACGCCCTTGGCCGCGCTCGCCGCCGGCCGCCAGTCGCCGAGCACCGTCTCGAGCAGCGGCTTCAATTCGTCCATGCCGATATCGCCCGCGACGAACAGCACGGCGTTGTCGGGGCGCAGCCAGCGGCTCCGGAACGCCACCAGATCGGCGCGCGTCACTGCCTTCAGCCCCGCTGTCGTGCCGCTGCCGGTCAGCGGCACGCCGTAAGGGTGATCGGAACCGTAGAGCAGCGGCGGCAGCGTCCGCAGCGCCACCGACTGCGGATCGTTCAGCTCGTCCTCTATGCCGGTCAGCGCGATGTTGCGCAGCCGCTCGACCTGCTCGGGCGCGAAGGTCGAATTGCGGACGATATCCGAAAACAGCTCGAGGCTCGCGGTCAGGTTAGGCTTCAGGGCGTTCATCGAGACGCGGGTGCGGTCGTTGTCGGATCCCGCCCCGATACTGAGGCCGAGCCGTTCTTCCTCTTCGGCGATCTGCCGCCCGCTGCGCGTCGTCGTGCCCTCGTCGAGCAGGCTCAGCATCAGGCGCTGGGTGCCAAGCTTGCTGTGCGGGTCGGCGGCATTACCGGCGTCGAACGACAGCGTCATCTGGACAACCGGTACCGTGGCCCGCTGCGCCAGCTCGACCTGAAGGCCGTTCGACAGCGTCGTGCGCTGCACCGCAGGGAACTTCAGCTCGGGGGTGCCGGTAACCTTGGGCAGCTTCGACGTGTCGCCGTCAGGGCTGTGCTGCGGCGGCAGCTGAACCGGCGCAGTCTGCGCGACGGTCGCCTCGCGCGGGCCCGGAAGCGTGGTCAGGCGGAAGTCACCGCGCGCCAGCCAGCGGCGGGCACCGGCGGCGACACTGGCGGGAGTGGCGTCGGCGAGCCGCTGCAAGTTGACGCGGTAGAAACCAGGGTCGCCCGCATAGACCGCGCCTTCGGCGAGCGTCACCGCCTTGCCGCCAAAACCGCCGACCTTTTCAAGCCCGCGGATCGTGCCCGCGACCCCGCCGGTAACGACGCGACTCACTTCGTCGGAGGTAGGTCCATCCTTGAGGAATTGCGCCATCACCGCATCGATACGGGCGTCGACCGCGGCCGGATCGACGCCGGGCTTAAGATCGACATCAAACTGCACCTCGCTGACCTTTTCGAAGCCTTGGACATTGCCGCTGACCGACACCGCCAGCTGCCGGTCGCGAACGAGGTCGTTGTACAGTCGCGACGATTGCCCGCCGGCGAGGACGCTCACGGCGATGTTCACAGGGATTACCGCTGGATCAGTGCGGCCGGGGATCACGAATACGCGGCTGAGCCGGGGTGCCGAGATCTTGTCATGCAGCGTCAGGCGGGTCGTGGCGGTACGCTCGGGCACCGGTGCGGCATAGCGCGCCGGGGCCGGACCGGCGGGGATCGACCCGAAATACTGCGCGACCTTGGCGCGCGCGGTCGCCAGGTCGATGTCGCCCGCCAGCACCAGCACGGCGTTGTTCGGGCCGTAGCCGGCGCGAAACCAGTTTTTAACGTCGGCGAGCGAGGCCTTGTCGAGGTCGGCCATGCTGCCAATCGTCGTGTGGTAATAAGGATGGCCTTGCGGGAACAAGTTCTCCTGCACCGCATATTCGGTCAGCCCGAACGGCTGGTTATCGCCCTGGCGCTTTTCATTCTGGACGACGCCGCGCTGCAGATCGAGCTTGGCCTGCGTGATCGCGCCGAGCAGATGCCCCATCCGGTCGGCTTCGAGGAACAGCGCCAGATCGAGCGCCGGGGTCGGCACGTTCTCGAAGTAATTGGTGCGGTCGAACCACGTCGTGCCGTTGTAATCGGTCGCGCCGACATCCTGCAGCGGCTTGAAGAAGTCGGCGTTGTGGTTTTCCGAACCGGAGAACATCAAATGCTCGAACAGGTGCGCGAAGCCGGTCTTGCCCGCCGGCTCGTCCTTCGAGCCGATGTGATACCAGATGCTGACCGCGACGATCGGTGCCTTGCGGTCGGTGTGGACGATAACGCGCAGGCCGTTCGGCAGTGTGAACTGCTCGTACGGAATATCGATATGACTGACCAAGGCCGAGACCGGCGCGGGTGGCGGTAGCGACGAACCCGGAACCGCAAGCGCGGTGGTGGCGAGTAGCACCGTTGCCAAACCGGCGAACAAACCAAACGAACCGGCCTTGAACGGGTACGCCATGAAACACCTTCGCGTATAGGGAGCAGAGCAGATGACCGGTGTGTAGCGTGAGCCCGGGGGCGCTGCCAATAGTTGCCGAACGGTGACAATCAGGGCATTTGACCGCAATGATCAATGTCGCCCGTAATCTCGCTTTTGGCCCGCCGCGCGACTTCGCCGCCGACAGCCTCGACGCCAGCGTCGAGCGCGGTGCCGCGATGCTCCGCCGCGCGCAACAGGGCGACGGGCACTGGGTATATGAGCTTGAGGCCGATGCGACGATCCCGGCCGAGTATGTCCTGCTCGTCCATTACCTTGGCGAAACGGCCGACACCGAGCTCGAACGCAAGCTCGGTGTCTATTTGCGCCGCATTCAACACGACGATGGCGGCTGGCCGCTGTACCACGGCGGCGACATCGACCTCAGCGCTACGGTGAAGGCGTACTTCGCGCTCAAGATGGTCGGCGACGACGTGGCTGCGCCGCATATGGCGCGGGCGCGGGCGGCGGTGCTGGCGCGCGGCGGCGCGGGTGCAGCAAACGTCTTCACCCGCATCCTGCTGGCGCTTTACGGCGAGGGCAGCTGGGACGCGGTGCCGACGATGCCGGTCGAACTGATGCTCGCGCCGAAGTGGTTCCCGGTCCACCTCGGCCGCGTCTCCTACTGGGCGCGCACCGTCGTCGTGCCGCTGCTGGTACTGGCGGCATTGAAGCCGGTCGCGGCCAACCCGCGCGGCATCCACATCGCCGAGCTGTTCGGCGACGCCAGGCCGCCCAAGGTGGCCGGGCACCAGAAGCGGGTCTGGGCGGCGCTGTTCGGCGGCCTCGACCGCGCACTTAAGGC
>CAXTTR010000037.1:0-13821 GCA_964247215.1 uncultured Sphingomonadaceae bacterium | reverse complement strand
TGCACGAGCCCGCGTCCGACCCGATCCACAAGGCGACGATCATCCCGCGCGGCCGGGCGCTCGGCATGGTCATGCGGCTGCCCGAGCGCGATCAGTACAGCTATCACCGCGACAAGATGTATGCGAACCTTGCGGTCTCGATGGGCGGGCGCGTCGCCGAGGAATTGATCTTCGGTCACGACAAGGTGTCGAGCGGCGCGTCGTCGGACATCAGCTACGCGACCGACCTTGCGAAGAACATGGTCACGCAGTGGGGCATGTCGGACAAGCTCGGGCCCTTGAAGTACGGCGACAACCAGGAAGAAGTGTTCCTCGGCCACAGCGTGACGCGGACGCAGAACGTCTCCGAGGAGACCTCGCGGCTGATCGATGCCGAGGTCAAGTCGATCGTCACTCACGGCTATGACCGCGCCAAGCAGCTGCTGTCGGACAACATCGACCAGCTGCATTCGCTGGCGGGGGCGCTGATCGAGCTCGAGACGCTGTCGGGGGACGAGATCAAGCGCATCCTGGCGGGCGAAACCATCGACCGCGGCTCGCCGATGCACACGATTCCAGTGACGCTGCACGCGGGCCCATCGGCGGTGCCGAAAACCGGGCGGCGCGGCGGCTTCGAGCCGAAACCCGCGGCGGGGGTGTAAGCTTACTGTTCCCTCTCCCGTGCTTACGGGAGAGGGTTGGGTTGAGGGTCTTGCTACTGACTTCTCCGTTTGGGTCGGCAACAAAAAGTAAGACCCTCACCCAGCCTTCTCCCGTAGGGACGGGAGAAGGCTAGAAGTTCAAGCCCACGGATCGTAGCTGCCGAATGTCCAGACATGCCCGCCGCAGTCGCGTGCGCAGTAGCTTCGGCCGCCATAGTCCATGTCCTCGACCGGCCGGATGATCTCCGCACCGGCATTGACCGCGCGCGCATGATGCGCGTCGGGGTCGTCGAGCGTTACCGAGATCAGCATCGTCACGCCGCCCGCTTCGGCCGGAGTCTTGCGGCCATATTCGTCGGGTCCGCGCGCGCTGCCGAGCATGATCATGTTGCCGTCGAGCAGTAGCTGCGCATGCGCGATGCCGCCGGTGCTATCGGGCACGACGAGCTGCCGCTGAAAACCGAAGGCGCGTTCGAGCCAGTCAATGGCGGCAGGCGCATCAGCATATTGCATACCGGGGATGATGGCGTGATGGACGGACATGGCGACACTCCCTTGCTCGCGCTCCCAGGCACGGGAGGGCTGGACGTGCGCGAGTTTGCCGCTATCCCACGCGCATGACCAGCCCCGGCCCGCTCGACGACTTGCTGATCGTCGACCTGTCGCGGGTGCTCGCCGGGCCGTACGCGACAATGGTGCTAGCTGCGGTCAAGCTGTCGGGCTACGCAGACCCGCCTACCCGCGCCAAGGCACCGGCGCTTGAGGAGCATCGCGTTGCGATCCTGCAGGAGTTGGGCCTGTGAGCACCGTCAGGACACAGCCGGTCAACGCCGACGACATCGTCCTCGCGCATAGGCTCGCCGACGCCGCGGGCGCGGTGATCCGGCCATATTTCCGGGCCCGCGTGCCGGTCGAGACCAAGCCTGACGCGTCGCCGGTGACACTCGCCGACCGCGCCGCCGAAGCTGCGATGCGGCGCATCGTCGAAGCCGAGCGCCCCGGGGACGGCATCATCGGCGAGGAATACGGCCCGGTCCGCGAGGGCGCGCGGCGGCAATGGGTGTTCGATCCGATCGACGGGACGCGTGCTTTCATCGCCGGACGGCCGCTGTTCGGGACGTTGATTGCGCTGCTCGACAACGGCGTTCCCGTGCTCGGCGTTATCGACCAGTGCGTCGCCGGAGATCGCTGGCTCGGTGCGGCGGGTCAACTGACGACACTCAACAATACCGCGGTACAGACGCGCGCCTGTGCGACGGTCGCCGCCGCGCACCTCGCCACGACCTCGCCGTATCTGTTCGACAGCGCCGGCCGGGCCGCGTTCGAGCGGCTGCGCGAGGCGGCGCGCGATACGCTACTCGGCGGCGATTGCCACAATTACGCGCTGCTCGCCACCGGTTGCCTCGACCTCGTCGTCGAGACTGGGCTGAAACTTTATGACTGGGCAGCGCTGGTCCCGGTCGTCACCGGCGCGGGCGGGGTCATGTGCGACTGGACTGGAGCGGCGCTGAACATGGGCAGCGACGGACGGGTAATCGCGGCGTCAAACACGGCGTTGCTGGGCGAGGTACTGGGTTTGGTTGGCTGAACTCTCGCCCGGCAGGATGTGCCGCGACGCCTGACTGCGACAGCTGAGGCCGGGAACGCGGCTAGCTGGTGCGCTGGCCTGATTGGCCGCAGGCTGTCGAGACACTTCCGGAACGGCTGCGGGCGCGCGTTGTTTGGCTCCTGCAACCACGAAAGCCCAACTAGCAATGCCTACCTCAGCTCCGGCGCTTGCCGGACTTGTCGCCGTGACGCTCGCCGAGCGGCTGCAGTCTGGCGACGTCCTTTACATCGCGTCGAACGAACCGCGCGCGGAGGCATTGGCGGCGGCGCTGGCGGTCGCCGCTCCCGACAAACTTGTCGTGCACATGCCGTCGAGCGATGCGCTGCCTGGCGATAGTGCGCCCGCGTCCGCGGCGAACATCGGGCGGCGGGTGGCGGCGCTGCGGGTACTGCGTGAGCGGGGCGACACGCGTGCGGCGCTGATCGTCACCGCCGAGGCAGCGGCGCAGCTGTATCCGCCGGTGCCAGCGTTCGAGACTGCACCGCCCGAGGTCAAGGTCGGCGATGTGCTGGACCTGACCGCGTTCGCCGAAGCGTTGCGGGCGATCGGCTATGCTGACGACGACGAGGCGGATGAGCCGGGTATGCTGGCGCTGCGCGGGCATGTCGTGGATGTGTTTCCCGCCGACGCGGGGCAGCCCGCCCGGATCGAAGTCGGTGCCGAGGCTGGTGGCGGCGGAGGCGACGCGAACGGCGGGACTGGCAAGGGCCAGGTGCTGGACATCCGCGGTTTCGACCCGTTGACGCAGCTGACCACGGCGACGCTCGAGCACATCACGGTGGGCCACGCGCAGGAGCCGCCGCTCGGCGACGCGCCGGTACCGCTATTCGAGCATCTGCCGGACGCCGCGGTCGGGCTTGATCCCGACGCGGCCGTCCGCCGCGATCGTTACATTGCGCTCGTCGAAGACGCGCGCCGGACCCAGCCGGGACTGCGGATCGGCGTCGCCGACGCGGCGATCTGGAACACGGCGCTTGCCTCGCGCGAGCTGATCGTGCCCGGCAATGCGGAGCCGATGCCGCGCTTCGTCGAGGGCCGCTCGCCGCTGCGCGCGCTGGCGCAGGCCGCCAAGGCCGCGATTGCCGAGGGTGCGAGTTTGCTGATCGCCGGAACGCCGCGTGACGTGCGCTTCGTTGCGGCGCGGCTCGGCAAGGCGCTCAAGCTTGAGCACATCGCGGTAGGCTCGTGGCGCGAGGCGGCGGACAGCCTGCCGGGCACGCTGCTGACGTTGCCAATGCCGATCGATCATGGCTGGCGGACGCCGCGCTGGTTCGTCCTCGCCGCCGCCGACGTGCTCGGCAGCCGGGCGCAGCGCGATGCCGGGCCGGTGCACGCGCATGATCCGCTGCATAGCAGCGCGGGGGTCATCCATGTCGGCGAGGTGGTCATCCACGAGGACTTCGGCGTTGCCGTGGTCGTTGGGCTGGAGCCGCTGGCGGGAACCGACGGTACCACTATCGCCCAGAGCGCAGCGACCACTGGCGAGGCGCTGGTACTCGAATTTGCCGACGGCGGGCGGCGGCAGGTCGCGGTCGCCGATGCCGACCGGATCTGGCGCTACGGGGCGGAGGCCGACGCGGTGACGCTCGACAAGCTCGACGGCTCGAGCTGGCAGAAGCGCCGCGCCGGGATCGACGCTGCGATCGCCGAGACCGCGCGCGGGTTGACCGGACTTGCGGCGACACGCGCCGCACGTGTTACTGCCGTGATCGAGCCTGATAGCGCCGCTTACGAGCGCTTCGCCGCAGGCTTTGGCTATACCGAGACCGCCGATCAGGCGCGCGCCATCGCCGCCGTCCGCGCCGATCTCGCCAGCGGCAAACCCGCTGACCGGCTAGTCGTCGGCGATGTCGGCTACGGCAAGACCGAGGTCGCGTTGCGCGCCGCCGCGCTCGCGGTGCTGGCCGGGCGGCAGGTCGCTATCGCCGCGCCGACGACGGTGCTCGTCCGCCAGCATCTCGACGTCTTCCGCAAGCGATTCGCGGATACCGGCATAACCGTCGCCGGGCTGTCGCGGCTGTCGAGCGCGGCGGAGAAGAAAGCCGCCAAGGCTGGGCTCGCCGACGGCTCGATCGGCATCGTCATCGGCACCGCCGCGGTCGCCGGCACGGGCGTTGCCTACCGCGACCTCGCGCTCGTCGTCATCGACGAGGAGCAGCGCTTCGGTGCCGCCGACAAGGCCAAGCTGCGGAGCCTGAGCGACGGCTGCCATATCCTGACGCTGACCGCGACGCCGATCCCCCGGACGTTGCAGACCGCGCTGGTCGGGTTGCAGGAGCTGTCGCTGATCACCACGCCGCCGGCGCGCCGCCAGCCGATCCGGACCAGCGCCGGGCCGTTCGAGCCGGTTCGCGTCCGCACCGCGCTGATGCGCGAGAAAGCGCGCGGCGGGCAAAGCTTCGTCGTCGTGCCGCGCATCGAGGAAATGGCAGGAATGCGCGAGCAGCTGGCCGCGCTCGTCCCCGAGCTGACCTTCCGCGAGGCGCACGGCAAGATGGCTCCGGCCGACATCGACGAGGCGATGGTCAAGTTCGCCGGCGGCGACGGCGACGTGCTGCTCGCGACGAACATCATCGAGGCGGGGCTCGACGTGCCGCGCGCCAACACGATGATCGTCTGGCGCGCCGACCGCTTCGGGCTGGCGCAGCTGCACCAGCTGCGCGGCCGGGTCGGGCGCGGCTCGCGGCGCGGGCAGATATTGCTGCTGACCGACCCGGCGCACGAGATCGCGCCGCGGACGCTTAAACGGCTGCGGACGCTGGAAACGTTCGATCGTCTGGGTGCGGGGTTCGACATCAGCGCGCGCGACCTCGATGTGCGCGGTGCGGGCGACCTGCTCGGCGACACGCAGGCGGGGCACGTCAAGCTGATCGGCGTCGACCTGTACCACAACCTGCTCGAGGCGGCGCTGCGCACGGCGCGCGGCGAAATCGTCGAGGACTGGACGCCCGAGCTCAACCTTGGCGTCGCCGGGAGCCTGCCCGAGGACTGGATACCCGAGGTCGATGTGCGCCTGCCGCTTTACACCCGGCTGGCGCGGCTGACGACGATCGACGCTATCGACCATTTCGAGGCTGAGCTCGAAGACCGCTTCGGCGCGCTGCCCGAGCCGGCGGCGACGCTGCTAGCCGTGGCGCGCGTGCGGCTGCATGCACGAGCGGCGGATATCGCCCGCATCGACGCCGGTCCGGCGGCGATCGCGCTGACCCCGCGTACGGCGATGACGAGCGATGCGGCGGCGCTGGGCCTGGTGACGAAGGGCGAGCGCCTGCTGCTGACTGAGCGCATCGAAGACGGTGCAGCGCGGCTTGAGCGCGTGGCGGAGCTGGTGCATGCGTTGGAAGCAGCGGATTAGCTGGTTGGCCAGTATTTTAGCACACGCCCGCTGCCCCAGCGCAGGCTGGGGCCTACCTCGCCGTAGGTTCGATACTGCCCGGACGTGGACCCCAGCTTGCGCTGGGGCAGCGGTATAAATGGACTAATTCTGCTAAACGAAAAGGAAGGCGCAGCGGCGTCACGACTGCGCTATACTGACAGGCGCTGCAACCGTGCCACTGCACCGGCCAGAGAAGGGCACGCTATGCCGGATACCGAGGGCTCGCCCGAGATCGCGCAGGTTGCCGCGGCCGAAGTCCCCGGCCTCAGCGGCTTGCTTGGACTGGCGGTTGGCGTCGTCGTCGTCGCGGCGCTCTACCTTGCCCGTGACGTTCTCGTGCCGATCATGCTCGCGGTGCTGCTGTCGTTCGTCCTCGCGCCGCTGGTCCATGTGCTGCGGCGGCTGCGGCTCCCGCGCACGCTCGCGATAATCACCACCGTCGTGCTCGCGCTCGGCGTCATCGGCGTACTCGGCTCGGTTATCGGCATGCAGATCGCCGCGCTCGCCAACGACGCGCCGCGCTATGCGGTGACGATCGAGCAAAAAGTCGTGCGGGTGCGCGAGTCGACCGTTGGCGAACTGCCCAAGCTGATCGCCAAGCTCAGCCACCAGTTCGACCGCGCCAGCGGCAACGGCGATGTCGTGCCGGTCCGCCGCGGCACGCCCGTCGGCACCGTCCAGCGCCCGATGCAGGTCGCGTTACAGGCTCCGCCGACGACACCGCTGGGGCTGATCCGGACGCTGCTTGGGCCGCTGCTCGGGCCGCTCGAGACGACGGTGATCGTGCTGATCGTGGCGATCTTCATCCTGCTCCAGCGCGAGGACCTGCGCGACCGGCTGATCCGGCTGTTCGGGTCGAACGACCTGCACCGGACGACGACCGCGATGGACGATGCGGCGGCGCGGCTCGGCCGCTATTTCCTGTTCCAGCTCGGGCTGAACAGCGTTTTCGGCATCGTCATCGCGGCGGGGCTGTACCTGATCCAGGTGCCATCGCCGCTGCTGTGGGGCATCCTCGCCGGCCTGCTGCGGTTCGTGCCGTATATCGGCTCGTTCCTTGCCGCGTTGCCGCCGTTGATTTTGGCCGCGGCGGTCGGGGCCGACTGGTCGATGATGATCGCGGTCGCGGCGCTGTTCCTGATTGCCGAGCCGATCATGGGGTATTTCGTCGAGCCAATGGTGTACGGCCACTCGACCGGGCTGTCGCCGGTCGCGGTGATCATCGCGGCGGTGTTCTGGACGTGGCTGTGGGGTCCGGTCGGGCTCGTGCTGTCGACGCCGTTGACTTTGTGTCTCGTCGTGCTCGGACGGCATTTCGACCGGCTGGAGTTTCTCGACGTGCTGCTCGGCGACCGCCCGGCGCTGTCGCCGGTCGAAAGCTTCTACCAGCGGCTGCTTGCGGGAGATGCGGACGAGTTGCTGGCACAGGCCGAGCTGCTGCTCGCCGAACGCTCGCTATCGTCTTACTACGACGAGATCGCGGTCAAGGGGCTGCGGCTGGCTGCGGCCGATGCCGAGCGCGGGGTGCTCGGAGCGACGCGCATGGTTCGCGTTCGGCAGGCGGTCACCGGGCTGCTCGGCGAGCTTGCCGATCATGCGGACAACACGCCGGTGCCCAATCAGGGCAGCATGCCGGTAACACTCGCCGAGCGGTCAGTCCCCCGCGGACGCGCCGCCGCTGCTCCCGCGGCCGCGTTGCCGACGGCGTGGAGCCGCGATGGCGCGGTGCTGTGCATCGCCGGGCGCGGTGTTCTCGACGAGGCGGCCGCGACGATGGTGGCGCAGCTGCTCGGCAAGCATGGCCTTGGCGCGCGGGTCGTCGCGCACGATGCGGTGTCACGCGAGCGGCTGCCCGAGTTCGACAGCGAGGGCGCGATGCTGCTGTGCGTCTGCGGTATCGAGTTCTCGGGCACCGCGCCGCCGCTGCGCTTCCTGTTGCGCCGCCTGCGCGGGCGGCTCCCGGGAGTTCCGGTCGTCGTCGCGCTATGGACCGATGACGGGACCGTCAGCGAACACCGCGACGCGATTGGGGCGGACGACTTCGCCGGGTCGATCCGCGAGGTCGTAACACTGTGCCAGACGATCGCGCAACACTCGCGGGATAGCGACGAGAAAATGCTGAGCGACGCGTTCGGGCAGCGGGCCTAGGTTGATCAGCGGGCAGGGAGCAGGGTATTATGCGGACGATCTTCTTGGCGGGCCTGGCAGCCTTGCTGACTGCCACCTCAGCAGCATCGGCGGCCGTCGCCGATCGCGTCATCGCCAACGGCCTGATCTACGACGGCCTCGGCGGCGCGCCCTACCGCGGCTGGGTCGCGATCACCGGCGACCGCATCTCGAGCATCGGCACCGACAAGCCGCCCCCCGCTACGACCACCCTCGACGCCCACGGGCTCGCGGTCGCGCCGGGGTTCGTCAACATGCTAAGCTGGTCGAACGAGAGCCTGATCGCCGACGGGCGCGCGCTCAGTGACCTGAAGCAGGGCGTCACGCTCGAAGTCATGGGCGAGGGCGACTCGATGGGGCCGCTGACGCCCTTGCTCAAGGCGTACATGGTCAAGCAGCAGTCGGACATCACCTTTCCGGTCACCTGGACGACGCTCGGCGAGTATCTGACGTTCATCGAGAAGCGTGGGATCGCGCCGAACGTCGCGAGCTTCGTCGGCGCGACGACAGTGCGTGAGAACGTCATCGGCTTCGACGATATCGCGCCGACGCCAGCGCAGCTCGACCGGATGCGCGGGCTGGTGCGCCAGGCGATGAACGAGGGCGCGCTCGGTGTCGGCTCGTCGCTGATCTACGCGCCCGCGAGCTATGCCAAGACGCCCGAGCTGATCGCGTTGGCAACCGCGAGCGCGCAGTGCGACGGCATGTATATCAGCCACATGCGCTCGGAGGGCGAGCGGCTGGTCGAGGCGGTCGACGAACTGATCGAGATCGCGCGCCAGTCGGGTGGACCGGCGGAGATCTATCACCTGAAACAAGCCGGGCGTTCGAACTGGGGCAAGCTCGACACCGTCATCGCACGCGTCGAGGCAGCGCGCGCGGCGGGCATCCGCGTCACCGCCGACATGTACAATTACACCGCTGGTGCGACCGGGCTCGACGCGGCGATGCCGACGTGGGTGCAGGCGGGCGGCTATGACAAATGGGCCGAGCGGCTGCGCGACCCTGCGATCCGCGCGCGGGTGCTCGCCGAGATGCGCGCGCCGAAGAAGGACTGGGAGGATCTGCGCCTGGCCACCGGCTCGCCCGACCGCATCCTGCTGCTTGGGTTCAAGAACCCCAAGCTCAAGCCGCTGACTGGCAAGACGCTGGCCGAAGTCGACAAGCTGCGCGGCACCTCGCCCGAGGACACCATCATCGACCTCGTGATCGAGGACGGCAGCCGCGTCGGCACCGCATACTTCCTGATGGACGAGGCCAATGTTGCCCGCCAAACCGGACTGCCGTGGGTGGCGTTCGGCTCGGATGCCGAGGCCGCCGCGCCTGAAGGCGTGTTCCTCGCATCGAGCACGCACCCGCGCGCCTACGGGAATGTCGCGCGGCTGCTCGGGCACTATGTCCGCGACGAGCATACCGCGACGCTTCCCGACGCGATCCGCCGGCTGACGAGCTTTCCAGCGTCAAACCTTGGCATCAAGGATCGCGGGCGGCTCGCGGCGGGAGTGTTCGCCGATGTCGTGGTCTTCGACCCGGCAACGATCGCCGACCACGCGACTTACGATAACCCAATGCAGTTCGCGACCGGAGTGTCGCAGGTATTCGTCAACGGCATCCAGGTGCTACGCGACGGCGCGCCGACGAACGCGCCAGCCGGACGCTTCGTGCGTGGGCCGGGGGCAGGGCGCTGCACGGGTGCGGCTGTGATGCCATGAGGCGGCGCGACCGGAGTGTGAGTTCAGGCGACGGGACGGTAACCGGCGTGCCGCAGCGCCGTCGGTGGGATCGCTTGATGCCGGTGACGCTAGCTGCCTTGGGCATTGCCGCGTGGGCGTTTGCCGACTACCGCGCCTGGATGGCACTCGGTCCGGGCGGCTTGCCGGGGACGTGGCAGGGCTGGTGGCGCACCACCCGCTGGCGAATGATGGCGCGTAGCCCGTTTGCGCTTGGCCGGCTGCAGGCCCATTTCGACGATGCTGACAACATCACCGTATTGGGTGCGCTGGCAATACGGCGCGGCCGACGTCCACGCGTCGGTCCGCATCCGGTGCCGCACCGCCAGCTCGACCAGCACGCTCCGGCCGCGGTGAAGGCCGCGTTGCACCGCGCCTTCGATGCACAGGTCGCCGCCGAGCCGGTACAGCTGATCTATGCACGCAGCCATTTCGAGAAGCACAACGAAGCCGTGACACTTGCGCCGGATCGGTGCCGCCACGCCGATGCGTGCGCGACCCGCGGCGAGATCGGCCACATCCACCCGTCGGATGGATCGATGCATGTCGTGCTGAGTCCGAGCGATGCGGTCGCTGTCATCGAGCGGGGCTGGGGCGAACTGCACGGCCTCGCCGGGCTCGCGCTGGATCTGCCGATGACCTATACGCTGATCTACGCCCCGCGCGACTTGGGCGAAGTCGCGACCGACGCGCAGATACTTGCCGCCGCGGTGGCCTATATGGCGGGCACCGCGACGACCGCGGGTGCCGGGTCAACTTCGCCGAAGATCAGCCCGGATACGCCATCAGCGCCCTGACGTGTGCCGCAGCGGAGAACGCAAGCGCATCGAGATCGTAGCCGCCTTCGAGCACCGACACGAGCCGCCCGCCGCAGTAGCGGCTCGCCAGTGCCGCCAGCTCGCGGGTAATCCAGTCATAGTCCGCGACGTCGAGTTCGAGCTGCGCCAGCGGGTCGTCGCGGTGCGCGTCGAAGCCGGCGGAGACGATCAGCAGCTCTGGCGCAAACGCTTCGATCGCGGGCAGCAGCGTGCGCTGCCAGACGCGCCGGAATGGCACGCTGCCCGAGCCGGGCGGCAGCGGCGCGTTGACGACGTTGTTGTAATTGCCACGCTCGTCCGCCGCGCCGGTGCCGGGGTAACACGGGCTCTGGTGGCTCGAGACGAAGAACAGATTCGGATCGACGGCAACCATGTCCTGCGTGCCATTGCCGTGATGGACGTCGAAGTCGGCGATGGCGACCCGGCTCACGCCCCACTGCGCGCGGGCGTGCTGCGCCGCGATGACGACGTTGTTGAACAGGCAGAACCCCATCGCCACCGACGGCTCGGCATGATGGCCGGGCGGACGCGTCGCGGCGAACGCCGCCTGCACTGCGCCGGACATGACGAGATCGACCGCGGCGACCGCGGCGCCGGCACCACGCAACGCCGCCGTCGCACTGCCCGCGCTCATCGACGTGTCGGGATCGAGCACGACGCGGTTGCCAGGCGCGGGCTGGATCGCGAGAATGCGGTCGACATACGTCACCGGATGCGCCCGCCCGAGCTGCTCATGGCTGGCGAGCGGTGCCTCTACCCGGTGCAACCCGGCGAACTCATCGGCTGCGAGCGCGGCGAGAACGGCGCGCAGGCGCTCGGGCCGCTCGGCATGGCCAGGACCGGCATCGTGGGCGAGGCAATCGAGGTGGGTGATTAGCGTGGTCTGCATGGTTTAGTTATGCCTGACGCTCCAAGCAGGCAAGCGATTGCCGCACGCTTTGAAGCCAAGTTCCACGCTACCCCCGCTCATCCCGAGCGAAGTCGAGGTACCCACGATCGAGCGTCGTGCGTCCCTCGACTTCGCTCGGGATGAGCGGGGGGTGGTAAAGTTTAAGCTGGATAAATTCGGCGAGCTTGCTTCCTCACGGACAGCGCGCAAAGATGGTGATATGATCCTGAAACTGATCGTTGCGGCAGCCGTCGTGACGGCTACCGCCACGTCGATCGCCTTCGCCGCGCCCGCCACGCCCGCGCTCTCCGCCGCGCGTATCCGCGCCGACGTGCAGGCGCTTTCCTCCGACGACTTCGGCGGGCGCGGGCCGGGTGAGGCAGGCGAGGCGAAGACAATTGCCTACCTCGCCCGCGCCTTTGCCGCTGCTGGGTTCGAGCCGGGCGGCGAGCGTGGCGGCTGGTATCAGGATGTGCCGCTGATCCGCCTCGACCGGGCTCAGGGTGCATCGATGTCGATCGACGAACCGCGCAGCTTCGCCGCGCCGCGCCCGCTGCTGCCCTTGAAGCTCGGGCGAGACGCGGCACTGACACTGCGCAATGCCGGTGCCACTGACGTCAGGAACGCGCCACTGGTGTTCGCCGGGTTCGGCGTCGTCGACCGCGCGCGCGGCTGGGATGCCTATGCCAACGTCGACATGGCGGGCAAGATCGCGGTGCTGCTCGCCAATGACCCCGATTTCGAAGCCGGGCGCGACCTCGGCTTCGAGGGGCGGCGCATGGTGTATGCCGGCCGCGTCGGGGCCAAGGTCGAAGCGGCGGCGCGGGCCGGCGCGATCGGCGCGCTGATTATCCATGAGGACGCCGCGGCAAGCTATCCGTTCTCGCAGGTCGGCAGCGGCGATGCGCTGCCAGGGTTTGCGGTCGCACCGCTGACGAAGTCGCCGCTGCTCTTCAGCGGCTGGCTGCGCCGCGATATCGCTGTCGGACTATTGCGCGAGCACGGCCTGACGCTGGAAGTGCTGAAGGCCCGCGCGCGCAATCCCGGCTTCCGGGCCTTCGCCCTCAACGGCGCGACGATCTCGGTGTCGGGCAGCATCATTGCAACACCGGTCACCAGCCACAACGTCATCGCCCGGCTGCCCGGCGCAACGCGGCCGCGGGAGGTCGTGCTCTACGGCGCGCACTGGGACGCCAACGGCACCAACGGACCCGATGCGACTGGCGACGCGATCCGCAACGGCGCGGTCGACAACGCGACGGGGACCGCCGAAGCGCTCGAGATCGCGCGCGCTTTCGCCGCCGGACCGCGCCCGGCCCGTACGGTCATCATTGCGGCGTGGACCGCCGAGGAGAAGGGCCTGCTCGGCTCTGACTATTATGCCGCGCACCCGCTCTACTCGCTGGCCACGACAGCACTGGTGATCAATCTCGACCCGCATGTGGTGCTCCCGGCGGCGCGCGACATCGAGCTGATCGGCGGCGGGCGCACGCCGGTCGAGGGCGACTTGCGGCGTGTCGCGGCGGCAAAGGGCCTGCGCGTCGACGACGAGCCGAGCCCCGAAGCAGGCTGGTACTTCCGCTCGGATCATTATTCATTCGCCAGGCGCGGCGTCCCCGCCATCGCCTTCCGCGCCGGACGCGACCTGATCGATGGCGGCCTTGCTGCCGGGGTGCCACTGGTCGACACTTACAACCGTGAGCGCTATCACCAGCCGAGCGACCAGTTCGACCCGGCATGGACATTCGCGGGGACGCTGCAGGAGGCGAGCGTCGCCTACGCACTCGGGGCCGAGGTCGCCAACAGCGCGGCGTGGTCAACGTGGAATGCAGGTAGCGAGTACCAGCCGCTGCGCGACGCGAGCCGGGGGCAGCGCGACGCTGGACCGGGAAGCGGCCAGGCCGCCCCAGAACAGATGATCAGCAGGTAAAAGCGCGAACGCACTTGATGGTGAGACACTCCGTCAAAGGAATAACTATGCCCCAGTTTACGATCGATAGCGACGGCCAAATCGGCCCCGCCAGCCGCGACTTCCTGCAAGGCTGGATGAACCGCTTCGTGACTTGGGCCGAACATTCTGCGGCCGGGTAAAGTCAGCGATGCTGGCCGGCCCCCGTTGCGTTCACCGATAGGCGGCGGCAGCGGCTTCGTATATTGTGCTGACCGGTCGGCGGCACTGCCGCGTCAAGTGAGGACCCAAGGTGTTAACTTTCCTGATCTCAACATGGTTCAATACCGATGCCGCTGCCGCTTGGGACGCCAAGAACCCGGGTGTCTTCCACCAGCATTTGGAAACGACAGTGCCTGACGTGAAACTGCAAGGTTCGTTACTCGACCGGGAGGGCAAGCGATGCGGAATCTTTGCAGTCGTCCACAGCAGCGACTTCGCCGGGGTCGACCGCTGGATCGAGAACAGCCCTTATCAGCGAGCGGGGCTCTACACGCGGACTGAAGTCCACCAGGTGGTCATTCAGTCGGGGACGCTAGCCTGACCAAGCCGTTGCCGCGAATGGTGCTGCCGGGGAGGATTGAACTCCCGACCTCAGCCTTACCAAGGATGCGCTCTACCACTGAGCTACGGCAGCATCGGCG
>CAXTTR010000036.1:0-13842 GCA_964247215.1 uncultured Sphingomonadaceae bacterium | reverse complement strand
GCATAATCGAGCGCCGGCAGCCGTAGCAGCGAGGCGATGAACCACAGCATCAGCATCAGATTGCCAGCCGCGGTAACGCGCTGCAGCCACCAGTGACCGACGCCCGATTTTGCCGCGCCAAGCCCGCGAACGCGCCCGAGTTCGGTTCCGGTACCCATCGCTCAAAGCCCCTTGGTGAGCAGGATGATCGCCCATACCGCGAGCGTCAGCAGCGTCGAGCCGATGAAGGTCGCGGTGGCGAAGCGCTTGTTGACGGTGATCTCGAGCGCGCTGCCGGTGTCCATTACCAGATGCCGGATGCCGCTCATCATGTGCTGGAAGAACACCCACGTTAGCCCGAAGCCAACCAGCAGCCCGAACCAGCCGGTCGCGACGCTGTGGAACGTCGCATACGCCGCCGGGCCGGTCGCGGCGGCAACCAGCCACCACAGGAACAGGATCACGCCCAGCGTCGACATCGTATTGCCGGTGGCGCGATGCATGATCGAGACGACGGTGTGGACGCGCCACTTCCAGATCGACAGATGCGGCGATAGGGGACGAACTTGGGGGCGCGCGCTGGCGGCCATCGGGCTAACTCCGGATGAGGCGGTCGCGGTCTCTATCGAACAGCGTGACCGCTGGTGCAACCGTTCATGCTGACGTGATGTTCCTGAGGCCGATACGCCGCCGCGCCGCGTTACCAACTGCCAGTGCGCTACTCGCCCGCCAGCCGCGCATAGCTGCGTTCGTCGATCCAAGCACCGTCCGCCTGCGCGCTCTGCAGATAGCGGCCTTCGAGCCGGAAGCGCAGCGCCTCCAGCAGCAGCCGCGCTGGCGTGTTGCGCCGGTCGGTCGTCGCCGTCAGCCGGTGCAGCCCGGTGCTGCCGAACAGAAAGTTGATCATCCGACCGACGCCTTCGTACGCCAGCCCGCGGCCGCGCCAGTCGGGATGCATGCTGAAGCCGAGCTCGGCCTGTTGGAACGTCGGGTGATCGAGGCGCACGCCGATCTCGCCGACGACCGTGTTACCGCTAAGATGCACGCAGATGAACTGATGCCAACCCGGTTGCGTCCCTGGCCCGGCAGCAACCATGTCGGCAACCAGCCGCTCGGTTTCGCCGATGCCGCGCTGCGGCTGGTACGGCGAGTGGCTGCGTACCGCGTGCAACGCCGCGACGTCATGCGGCTCGACGGGCCGGATACGCAGGCGGGCGGTGAGCAAAGTCCACGGCGCGGAATCGGCGGGTTTATCGAGGTGCTGCGTAGCCATGCTGGTCTCCCCTAAAGATTGGCCCAGCTTAGGCCGATGGTGAAAGCGTACCAGCCCTGCAGCTCCGCTCCGTCCCAGTTTGCCAGCCCTCTCCCGTTCTCACGGGAGAGGGATAGGCGAGGGTCTTGCTTTCTGCTTTGGGCCGGGAGCAAGAAAGACCCTCACCCAACCTTTTCCCGTGAGAATGGGAGAGGGCTCAGAAAGCCGTCCATGCCAGCACACATCCTCATCACCGGCTCCTCGCGCGGCATCGGGGCCGCGTGCGCCGCCGCGCTTACCGCCAGCGGCGCGCGCGTTATCGGCCATGCCACCCGCGAGGCACCCGGCATCATCGCCGCCGATCTTGCCGAGCCGGGCGCGGGCGACCGGTTGTGGGCGGCGGCGCTCGACCGTCTCGACGGGCGTATCGACGTGCTAATCAATAACGCCGGCGTGTTCGAAAGCGCGCCGCTCGACGCACCAAGCTGGGGCGACGTGTGGGAGCGGTCGTGGCGGATCAACCTGCAGGCGGCGGCCGACCTGTGCCGCCAGGCGGTGCTGCACTTCTCCGCCCCGCTCGGTAGCGCTGCCGGAGCCAGCCCGCGCGGCGGGCGCATCGTCAACGTCGCCAGCCGCGCGGCGTACCGCGGCGACTCGCCCGATCACTGGCATTACGCGGCAGCGAAGGCCGGCATGATCGGCATGACCAAGACCATCGCGCGCGGCTATGCGGCACGCGGTGTGCTCGCCTACGCCGTCGCGCCAGGATTCGTGATGACCGGCATGGCGGAGGAGTATCTGAGCAGCCGCGACGGCGAGAAGGTCATCGCCGACATTCCGCTCGGTCGCGTTGCGACGCCCGAGGAGGTCGCCGAGACGGTGCGCTGGCTGGCGCTAGACGCGCCCGCATCGCTTACCGGCGCGTGCCTAGACGTCAACGGCGCCAGCTTTGTCCGTTGACGCCGGAACTGGCGACACGACCACCATCGGCACCAGCTGGAAAGTGCGGCTGGCCTGCACCCGCGCCGAGGCGGAAGCGGTGCCGTGGGCCGAAGATTTGTTTGCCGACCTTGACGCGCCGCCGACGCTGCTGATCGACGAGCCCGACCCGGCGCAGCCCGATGCGTGGACGCTTGACGCCTACTTCGCCGCGCCACCGCCGCCCGAGCTTGTCGCGCGCCTGTACCGGCTTGCTCCGAGCGCACCGGCGGACAGTGCCGTCGTCGAGCAGCTCGGCGCGCAAGACTGGGTAACGCTGAGCCAGGCCGGGCTCGAGCCAGTGCGCGCCGGGCGCTTCGTCGTGCATACCGCGGCGCATGGGCGCGCGCGCCGTCCCGGCGATATCGGCATTGCGATCGAGGCTGGACTGGCGTTCGGTACCGGGCAGCATTTTACCACACACGGTTGTCTTCAAGCGCTTGCCGACCTCGCCAAAAAGCACGCGCCGACCGGAGAGCGGCGTGTCACCAATGTGCTCGACCTCGGCACCGGCAGCGGCATTCTTGCGCTCGCTATCGCCAAGACGTGGCCGACCGCGCGCGTCGCGGCGAGCGATATCGACGCGGTCGCGGTCGACGTGGCGCGGGCGAACATTACTGCCAACGGCGTCCGGCTCGGCCGTCAGCCGGGCGCGATCGACGCGCTCACCGCCACCGGTATGAGCAGCCTGCAGCTTCGCCGCCGCGCGCCCTACGACCTGATCACCGCCAATATCCTTGCCGCGCCGCTGATTGCGCTTGCCCGGCCGGTTGCGGCGGCGCTCGCTCCCGGCGGCACGCTGATCCTCGCCGGGCTGCTGACAAGTCAGGCGCGGCGGGTCGCTGCCGCCTACACCAACCGCGGCCTGCGGCTGATAAAGATATACAAGCGCGGCGAGTGGCCGACACTGATATTGCGGCGCGACCGGTAGCGCCATATCACGCTGCACGCCGCCTCAATGTCGTTCGAGGCTGCGCCGGGGAACACGCGTGACAAATACCGCGATTGAGCGCGATGCAGTCGAGCCTGACGCTGCCGCGCCGGCTGTCCGCGCCCCCGGCAACTTCGACCACCTCGCCAAACAGCCGCCCGATGCCCTGCTGGCACTCATCGGCGCGTACCGCCGCGACCCGCGCCCGGACAAGCTCGACCTCGGCGTCGGCGTCTACCGCGACGCGTCGGGCGCGACACCGGTGCTACGCGCCATCAAGGCGGCCGAGCACCGCTTATTCGAAGCACAGACCACCAAGGCTTATCTCGGCCCCGAGGGCGACGCCGGCTTTTTCGAGCGGCTGACCCCGCTCGTCTTCGGCCTTACCAGCCCCGGCAAGCGGATGAGCGGGCTGCAGACGCCCGGCGGCACCGGGGCGCTGCGGCTGGCGGGCGAGCTGCTTGCCCGTGCCCGGCCCGAGGCGCGCATCATCGTCGGCACCCCGACATGGCCGAACCATCTACCGATCTTCGCGGCGGCGCGGCTGACGGCGGTGACCTACAACTACTTTGACGTGACGACGCAGTCGGTCCGCTTCGACGAGATAATGTCAGCGTTCGACGCGGCACAGCATGGCGACTCGGTGCTGCTGCACGGCTGCTGCCACAACCCGCTCGGGGCTGATCTCGACATCGCCCAATGGGCGGCGGTGGCGGACATCGTTGCTCAACGCGGGCTGCTGCCGTTGATTGACCTCGCTTATCAGGGGCTAGGCGACGGTCTCGAAGCCGACGCGGCGGGGTTGCGGCTGGTGCTCGCGGCGGCGGACGAAGCGCTGGTGGCGTATTCGTGCGACAAGAACTTCGGGCTGTACCGCGAGCGTACGGGCGCGCTGTTCGCGCTGTCGGGCAGCGCCGATACGGCGGGGATCGTCCAATCCAACTTGCTGTCGCTAGCGCGCGCCAACTGGTCGATGCCTCCCGATCACGGCGCGGCGCTGGTGCGGATTATCCTTGAGGATGAGGCGCTGGCGGCGGACTGGCGCGATGAACTTGGTTCGATGCAGGCGCGCATCGTCAATATTCGTGGCCAGCTTGCGGCAGCCAGCCCGATGCTTGCGCCGCTGGCGACGCAGAAGGGCATGTTCTCGACGCTGCCGCTCAGCCCCGGCCAGGTGCGCGAACTGCGCGAGACGCACGGCATCTACATGGCCGGATCGGGACGCATCAACGTTGCCGGGCTAACGCCTGACACGGTCGCGCCGTTTGCGGCAGCGCTCGCGGCGGTCGGGTGAGGTATCTACTCTAACTAGTTTGTCACCCCCGCCCGCGCGGGGGTGACGATTCAGATTGAGCCTAAGCCTTCGCCCCGGCGATGTACGTCCCGATCACTCCGTCGAGCAGTGTCAGCGGCACATTGCCTCCAAGCACCACCGCATCGTCGAACCGGCGAAGGTCAAACTTCGTACCTAGCGCCGTGCGGGCCCGGTCGCGCTGGCGGTTAATCTCGGCATGGCCGACCTTGTAGCCGCATGCCTGCCCCGGCCACGCGCAGTAGCGGTCGACCTCGCTGGTAACCTCCTTGATGGTCGAGCCGTTGGTCGTTGCGAACCACTCGATGGCGTGATCGCGCGTCCAGCGTTTCGCGTGAATGCCGGTATCGACGACGAGCCGGCAGGCACGGAACGCGAGCGACTGCAAATACCCCAGCCGCCCGAGCGGGTCGCCGTCATAGACGCCAAGCTCGTCGCCGAGCTGCTCGGCGTACAATGCCCAGCCTTCGGAATAAGCGTTGAACGCCAGCAGCGAGCGGATCAGCGGCAGCTTGTAGGTGTACTCGCCCTGCCAGACGTGCCCCGGTATGCCCTCGTGATAGCTCAGCGTCGGCAGCGAATACCTCGGCCAGATCGCGGTGTCGCGCAGGTTGATGTAGTAGAACCCCGGTGTCGAACCGTCGATTGCGCCCGGTCCGGCATAGCCGTCGGGGGCACCGTTCTCGATCGCCGGCGGCACGCGCTTGACCCGCAGATTGCCCGGCACCAGTGTCGCGAACGCGCGCGGCAGCCGCGTCCGCATGTCGGCGATGCGCCCGTTGACGTACGCCAGCACCGCGGCGCGCCCAGCCTCGGTGTTCGGGAATTGATGGCGCGGATCCTTGCCCAGCGCGGTCATGCGCGCGCCGACGCTGCCCTGCGTCAGCCCCCTGCGCGCGCAGCAGCGGCTCCATGCGCGCGTACAGCATCGCGGTCTGTTCGAGGCCGAGCTGGTGCACTTCGGCGGGCGTCAGGCGGCTCGTCGTTCCGGCGCGCAACGCCCACGCATAATAGGCCTCGCCGCCGGGCAGCTTCCACGCCCCGGCATCGCCGGTTGCTCGCGGGCGTAACCCGGCCAGCGTGGCGATCTGCCGGTCGAGCGCGGGCTGGACCTTGCTTTCGACGAGGCGCGTCGCCTGTGCCGCATAGCCGCCCGGCATCGCGGCGGTTCGCTTCGCCAACGAGGTGACCAGCGTCGATTGCGCGGCCGGTTCGGCACGCCCGGCGCGAAGTTGCGTCAGGGTCCTGTCGAGCAGGAAGCTTGGCAGCACGACGCCTTTGGCACCGTCAGCGCCGATGCGCGCCGTCTCGCCGTCGAGCGCCGCGGCGTACGCTTCGAGCCGCGCGAGATAGGCGTCAGCGTCGGCGGGGTGTTCGATCTTGTGCTGGCTGTCGAGGAAGTCGGGGACTTCGACGAACGCGCCGGTGTTCTGCGCGACGACGTACGGCGTGTTACGGTACGACAGCTGATTGTTGAGCGTCGCCACATCGCCGAAGCCGAAGCGGCTGCCCTCAACCGCTAGCTGGTGCGCGGTGACGACGACATCGAGATCGAGGCGTGCGGCGGGCGATAGCCCCCTCCGGTCGATCCCCTCGTAAGCCTTCAGCCGCGCTGCCGCGACCGCTGCCGCGCGCGCGATGCCGTCGGGCGAACGGTCGGTCAGCCGCGACTTGAGCCCGGCACGCGCACCCGTGTCGATCCCGAGCACCGAGCTCGACTCCGGATAAGTCGCGAGCAGTTCCTCCGCCCGCGCGGCAAGCTGCTGCTCGACTGCTTCCGCTAACGGCGGCGCTGCCGATAGCGGCACCGCGCCGAACGCCGCAGCCGCTCCGATGCCGAGCAGCACATCGCGACGATCAACTGTCATCTCAATCCCCCTTGCTCAATCATTCAAAGCTAAACCGCCCGGCGATCAATAGCCAAACCATGCTGCACATGCTAACGGCGCGCGCATGCTGACCATCAATGCCGTTACGGTGCGCCTTGGCGGGCGCGTCATCCTCGATCGTGCGTCGGCGGCCATTCCGACGCGGGCGAGAGTGGGCCTGATCGGGCGCAACGGCGCGGGCAAGTCGACCCTGATGAAGGTCATCGCCAAGCAGCTCGAAGCCGACGACGGCGGCGTCGAGATGCCGCGCGGCAGCCGCATGGGTTACGTCGCGCAAGAGGCTCCGGCGGGCGCCGCAACGCCGTTCGAGACCGTGCTCGCCGCCGACGTCGAGCGCGCCGCGCTACTTGCCGAGGAGGACAGCCACCCGGACCCACACCGTGTCGGCGAGATCCACGAGCGGCTCAATGCCATCGACGCGCACACCGCGCCGGCGCGCGCGTCGCGCATCCTCGTCGGGCTCGGCTTCGACGAGGCGGCGCAGCACCGCCCGCTCGACAGCTACTCGGGGGGCTGGCGGATGCGCGTCGCGCTCGCCGCGCTGCTGTTCTCGCAGCCCGACCTGCTGCTGCTCGACGAGCCGTCGAACCACCTCGACCTCGAAGCGACGTTGTGGCTCGAAAGCTTCCTGAAGACCTACCGCGCGACGATCGTGGTAATCAGCCACGAGCGCGACCTGCTCAACAACGTCGTCGACCACATCCTGCATCTCGAAGCGGGAACGACGACGCTGTATCCCGGCGGCTACGACGAGTTCGAGCGGCTGCGGCGCGAGCGGCTGGCGCAGATCGAGTCCGCCCGCACCGCGCAGGCGACGCAGCGCGCCAAGCTGCAGGATTATGTCGCACGCAACTCGGCGCGCGCGTCGACCGCCAAGCAGGCGCAGTCGCGAATGAAGGCGCTCGCCCGGATGCAGCCGATCGCCGAAGCGGTCAACGACCCGTCGCTGGTCTTCGATTTCCCGTCGCCCGCGGTGCTGAAGCCGCCGCTGGTCCAGCTCGAACACGCCGCGGTCGGCTATAACGGCACGCCAATCCTCGACCAGCTCGAGCTGCGGCTCGACCCCGACGACCGGCTGGCGCTGCTCGGGCGCAACGGCAACGGCAAGACCACGCTGGCGCGGCTGCTCGCCGGGCAGCTACCGGCGATGGCGGGCAGCATGGCGGCGTCGACGAAGCTGCGCGTCGGGTATTTCACCCAGTATCAAGTCGAGGAGCTCGACGCCGATGACACGCCCTTGGAGCATATGGCGCGGTTGATGCCGGGGCAGAAGCCCGCCGCGGTGCGCGGTCAGCTCGGACGCTTCGGCTTCTCGGGCGGCATGGCCGAGCAGAAGGTCGGCAAGATGTCTGGCGGCGAGCGCGCCCGGCTGGCGCTGGCGCTGATCACCCGCGACGCGCCGCACCTGCTGATCCTCGACGAGCCGACCAACCACCTCGATGTCGACGCGCGCGAGGCGCTGGTGCAGGCGCTTGCGGATTACGGCGGTGCTGTCGTCGTGGTCAGCCACGACCGGCACATGCTCGAGGCGACCGCCGACCGGCTGGTGCTCGTCGATAACGGCGGCGCGCACGAATACTCAGGCAGCCTCGACGACTACACCGACATGATTTTGGGCAAGGGCGACGCCCGGCCGGAAGCCCCAAAGCCGAAGCCGGTCAAAGCCAAGGACGTGCGCCGCGATGCCGCCGCGGGCCGCGCCTCGACGGTGGTGCTGCGCCGCACCGCGCGCGAGGCGGAGGCCGACATGGCGCGGCTAACCAGGCGCCGCGACCAGCTCGACGGCGTGCTGCTCAATCCGGCGAGCGCCACCGGACCAGATAAGGGCGCGAACGTGACGGCGCTGATGAAGACGCGGGCTGAAGTAGAGCGCACGCTAGCGGCGGCGGAGGCAAAATGGATGGCGGCGAGCGAAGCGCTGGAGGCGGCGGAGGGGTGAGCTAGCGTTAGGGTCGCTGGCCTGAAGGAGGGGAGCAGTAAGAAGGCGAGAGCAACGTCGCCTCGCCCTACTCCTCTGCTACCCGCACCACCGGCAGCAACACCTGCACCCACAACGTCGCCAGCAGATAGCCGCTGCCGCAGATCACGAACATCGGCCAATAGCCGTGGCCGTGCTTCAATGACCACCCCGCCAGCTCGATCATCAGCGCGCCCGAGATGTTGCCGCCGACCGCGCCCGCGGCGATGACCGTGCCGACGCGCGCGGTCGGCACGATGTCGGCGGTCAGCCCGAAGACGTTGGTCGAGAAGCCCTGATGCGCGAACAGCGCGATGCCGATGACGACCGCCGCTATCCAAGGGCTGCTCGCCAGCAGCGCCAGCGGCATGACAACGATGACGCTGGCGTAGAACAGCATCGAGACTTTCCGCGCCGCGTTGACGCTCCAGCCGCGCGCCACCAGCCGCGGGAACAGCAGCCCCGACGACAGCGCGCCGAGCGCTGCGAAGCTGAAAGTCAGCGCGACAGGTCCACCGACACTGACAGGCTTCAAATGGAAAACGCGTGCGAAGAAGTCCGGAGTCCAGAACAGAAGAAAGAACCATGTCTGATCGCTAAGTAATTTTGCGCCGATGATTGCCCAGCTACGACGATCGCGCATGAGCTCACGCCAAGGCACGCGGGGCGAGGCGGCAATCGCCACATGCCCGGCGCGTGTTATTGGTACAAGTTGCCGAGTTCCGAGCAGCCAAGCTGCAACCCAAATCAGCCCGAGCGCTCCTGTGACGAGGAAAGCTGCGCGCCAACCGAACGCAGCAACCAGCGGTGGAATTAGCAGCGGCGTTAGGATTGCACCTAGGCTCGGCGCGGCATTGCCCAACCCGAGCGCAAACGAGCGCTGCCGTAGGGGTAGGTACACCGCGGCAGCTTTCACTGACGAAGGTGTGCCAACCGATTCAGCTGCGGCTAGTGTCGCACGCGCGATGACAAATTGCTGTACGCTGGCGGCGAGAGCGTGGCTCATGCCAGCTAAGCTCCACATCGCGACGCCTAGTCCCAACGCGAGACGTACGCCAAACCGATCTACGAACCAGCCTACGAACAGCAGTGCTCCGGCCGCCGTAATCTGAAACACAAAGCCAAGATGACCAAATTGCTGGTCATCCCAGCGAAACTCGTCCTGCAGCGTATGCTGGAGCAGACTTAACACTTGACGATCAGCGTAACTCAGCGTGCCCGCGACGAAGAGCAGTCCGATCAACCACCGTCTCGCCGCAACGGTCGATCCGTTCGGAGTCACAAACATACCCGAAGCTGCAACCTCAGCGGCGCTGCCGCCGCAAGCTCGCTCACTCGCCCGGACCGCGATGCGCCCAGCGGCCACGACCGTGCAGCATCAACCGATAGTACGCCACCGACAGTAGAACGATGGCGCCCGTCGCCAGCAGCCCCGGCCGCCCGACCTCGGCATCGGTCAGGCTGGTCCAGACAATGCCGGCCTGCGCCAGCAACGCCAGCAGCGGGATCGCCGGGTATAGCGGCATGCGATAGGCCGCGTGCGCCGTTGTCCCGCGCCGCCGCCCGCCGATCACCGCGCTGCACAGCAGCGCATAAATCACCGCGATGCCGCCGGAAATGATTGTCAGCAAAATGTGCTCGGAGATCAGGCACCAGCCGATGCCGACCGCGCCCATCACCAACGTCGCGATCCACGGCGAGCCGAAGCGCGGATGCAGGCTGACCAGCACGCGGTTCGCGCTATTGCGCCAGCAACGGTCGCGCGCGGTGCTGAACAGCACGCGCCCGGCGAGCAGCGCGACGACGAGCATCGAGTTGAAAATGGCGAGCGCGACGGCGAGGCTCATCACCGTTACCACGACCGGCCCGGCGACAGCACCGACAGCGTCACCATCAGCGCACCGACACTGCCGAGCGAGCGGGTGACTGCTGGGCAGGCGCGGCGGTGTTCATGTGCGTGCGGTGCCCCCGGCCTTCGCGTGACAAGTGAACATGCCGGGTCGAACGCGATCGGGCAATGGGCGGACTAAACCAGCCCCAGCTCCGCGGGCTTCGCACCCGGGAACACCTTGTCCAGCTGCGCCGCGTTCAGCCCGTACATGCGCGCGAACAGTCCACCCAGCACGGCGCGGTAGTCGTTCAGCACCGGCAGGTCGCGACCCTCGTTCAGCGTCGCCTGGCTCAGCCGGACCTGCTCGCCGCGCAGCTTACCGCCCGCGACCATGCCGCCCATCAGCCAGTAGGCGGTGCCGTGGCCGTGATCGGTGCCGCGGCTGCCATTTTCGTAGAACGTCCGCCCGAATTCGGAGATCACCAGCACGACGGTGTGCTTCCACGCCGCCGGGCCGATCTCGCTGGCGAACCCGGCGAGCCCCTTGCCAAACTCGTTTAGCGTGTACGCCAGCCCGCCCGCGCCATTACCCTGCTCGACGTGGGTGTCCCAGCCGCCGACGTCGACGAAGCCGAGCGTGTAGCGGTTCGCCATGACGCGGCCGATCTTGCGCGCCGCGCCCTCGAACGTATCGGAGTGGATCGCGCCTTGCCCCGAGGTTGCCATCTCGGTCGCCAACGCCTTGCTGACCGCGGTCGCCGCGCCGAACCCCGCCGACACCGCGCCGTTCAGCGCGTCCTTCTGGTACATGCGCGCGATCAGCGCCGCCGCCTTCGGGTCGAAGTTCGACTGGCCAAGCGACTGCGCGGCGATGTTGGGCACTGCCGGGCCGCCGCGGAAGATGATCGGCGCGTTGCCGGTGAATGCCATCGGCACGCTGCCGTTGAGCACCTCCGCCAGCCGCCCGAGAAAGCCGGTCGCGCTGCTCAGCGCGCCGTTGACCGAGGCGTAGCCGCGCTCGACCGCCGCCTGCGTCTCGAAATGACTGCGCGAGATATCGGGTGTGCCCGTGAACGGCACGAACGCCAGCTCGCGCTTGGCCCAGAACGGATACAGCGTGCTGCGGAACGCCGGGTGCAGACCGTAGTCACGGTCGAGCGGCAGCGCTGCGATCGAACTCGCCGGATCGGGCCGTGCCACCGCGGTCGTCGGGCGCGCGGCGTGATAGAAGTCGCCGGTAATCGGCACGAGCACACTGCTTGAATCATACGCGCCGCGCATGAACACCACGAGCAGCCGCGTGTCAGTCGCGGGCGTCGCGAAGACGCGCGCCGAGCCCGCCAGCGGCAGCGCGGCGGCGTAGCGCAGGAGGTCACGACGGTTAAGAAAATCGGGCATGGCCAAGCTTATACCATACTCACGCGATCATCGCCGCATAAAGTCCGGCGACGACAGCAGCAGCGCCGACCAGTCGTGCTCGTTCGCGGTCTCGCGCAGCGACGCACGCGTTGCTGATGCCAGCTTGGGGAATAGCCCGGCGGCAGCGAGCCGCTGCGGCAGTGGCGGCAGGGTCGGCGTCGGTAGCGATTTGTGATCGCGCATGAACAGCTCGGACCCCGGCATGACGAAGGTCCGCGACATGTCGAACCGCCCGCCAAGCTGCCCCGGCCCGGACCATTCGCTGCTGTCGAGCGGATAGCCGTCGGGGGTCTGGCGCACGTACAGCCCCTCGCCCTGCATATTGAGCCACGTCACCAGGACGTGCGGGTCGGTGACCGGCCGTCCGTCGTGCACCAGCCGTACCGCCGCCAGCGTATAATGCACCGGATCCTTGAACGCCGTCCCGCCCGTACTGAACGCGGGCGCGGCAAACAGCGTCGCCAGCACCGCCGCGATATCGCCGTCGCTGGCGAGAAAGCGCGCCGCCATTGCGTCGACCACGGCCGGTGGCGGCGTGTCCCCCACAAAGAACCGCGCGAGCTGCCGCGAGATGTGCTGCGCTGTCGCCGGTTGCCTGCTGAGCAGGTCGAGCGCGGCGGTGACTTCGCCATAGCCGCCGCTTCTGATCCTGTGGCCGAGCAGCATCTTGTCGCCGGACGCATGTTTCGCCGGATCGAACTGGAACAATCCGTCGCGGATGCCGCCCGGCCCAAGCTTGGGCGGGTCGGCCTGTGAAACATAACCGACGCCGGTCAGGATGCGTGCCAGCGCCTGCACATCCTCCTGCGTGTACCCCGAACCCACCCCCATGGTATGCAGCTCGAGCAGCTCGCGCGCGTAATTCTCGTTGCCGGTGGTCGCGGTGTTCGAGCCGTTGCCCAGGAAGCGCAGCATCGCCGGATGCCGCAGCGTCGCTTCGAGCAGGTCCCGGAAACGCCCAAGCGCATGCGGACGGATCGCCGTGTCCTCATAGTCGGCGATCATCGCCTGCACCGGCGCGTCCCACAGCAGCACGTTGAAGTGATTGAACCAGAACCAGCTCATCTGCTCCTTGAGCTGCGCCGGGTTGTAAAGCGCGCGCAACACGGCGCGGTCGGCGGTCGCGCTGCCGATCGTCTGCAAGTCGCTGGTATAGCCGTTGGTCAGCCGGTCGCGCTCGGGCCCGAACGGTGTATGGATCGCCTGATCGAAGGTCGCCTGCAGCCGGATGACCGTCGGTGCCATCGGCGGAATCGGCAGCGCCGCGATCTGCGCCGCGACGCTGGCGGGCAGCGCATCGGCCGCGGGCGGGTGCAGCTGCCCTTCGAGCCAGCGTGCCGAGCCCTGCCGGACCAGCACCGCGGCGTCGCTGGCGTTCGCGCCCCACGTCACCCGGTCGAGCAGCACGAACTGCGCAGGCGTCAGAGCCGGTGCCGCCGGGGTCGCCGGTGCGGAAGCGGTGCAGGCGCTAAGCAACAGCGCAAGCAGCAGGGCGACGCGGTGTGGCATGATGCTGACATAACAGGGTAGCCGCGAGGAGGCGAGAACTTCCCTGCTCTCGTCGAGGATGGACGCGTTCGCTTCCCCGAGGCACAACCGCAGCAACGACTCTCGGGAGACAAGCCATGCCACAACTCACTGGCAAGACCGCGCTGATCACCGGCGCGGGCAGCGGCATCGGCCGCGCCGCGACAATCGCTTTCACCCGCGAGGGTGCGAACGTCGTCGCGTTCGACCTGACCGACGCGGTTCATGAGACTGCTAAGCTCGCGGGAGGCGGAACGGTGGCACTGACGGGCGATGTTGGTGACAAGGTACAGGTCGATGACGCGATGGCGCGTGTGGTAGCGGAGTTCGGCGGCATCGACATTGCGTTTGCCAACGCCGGGGTCGGCGGCGGGCTGAGTACGTTCCTCGACCTCACCGTCGACGAGTGGAACGCGGTGCTGCGCGTCAACCTCGTGGGCGCGTTCCTGACGATGCAGGCAGCGGCTCGCGCGATGGTCGCGGCCGGCACGCACGGCTCGATCATTGCCACGGCCTCGGTCGCTGGCATCCGCTCGGGCGCGGGCGGCATGCCGTACAGCGCCAGCAAGGCGGGAGTGATCAACATGGTGACGACCGCGGCGAACCAGCTCGCCGGGACCGGCATCCGCGTCAACGCGGTCTGCCCGGGGCTGACCGAAACCGGCATGACGCAACCATGGTTCGATAGCGCCCGCGCGCGCGGCACCGAGGGCAAGCTCGGCCAGCTCAACCCGTTGAAGCGCGCCGCCGGGCCGGCGGAGATCGCC
>CAXTTR010000035.1:0-13903 GCA_964247215.1 uncultured Sphingomonadaceae bacterium | reverse complement strand
CAGTCGTAGAAGATTGCTGCAACAACAAGCATGTCGGCGGTAAATCCTGGCAGGACGGTCAAGCCTACCGATACCGGCCCGACGTGCCCCGGCGGTGCCAGTACCAGCATGAACACGCGCGCGATCGCGGCGTGCATCAGCGGGATCATCGCAAGGATCATCAAACGCTTATGCCATTCGTTATCGCGCACCTTGCCGATTGCCAGCGCGAAGCAGGCAGCAAAGAATAGTACCGATGCGAACGGCATATTTGGCGCTGCCGCGAAATACAGCGGGCTATTTGTCTGCCTTATCTCGACAGTGAGCTTGATGCAGCGCCGTCGCTTTCGCAGGATCAAGCGTGTGCGTCGTCATCGCAAGGTCGACGGCATAGGCCAGTTCGTGATGATTGACGGTCAGGTAGCGCCACAGCAGCTCGTAGATCGGCGGGGTTGGCGGCAGCGCGTTCAGGACAAGCAGGTCCCGGACGCGGTCGAACATGATGAGCTGCATTTCCATCGACATGAAATCGTCGATCGGGGTCGCGCCTTGCCAGTTACGGGGCAGTTCCATGGTGTCGTCCTTGGGCCGGTCATAGCCTCAAGTACGACTGAAGTCGGCGAAAACTGACCCTGCCCCGAAAGCGGGAGGAGTAGTAGTAATAGCTCGACGCCACCGCAGCGATAGTTAAGACAGCGCCACCCCTGCCCTTGCGGAGTCGTTCATGAAAAGCCGTGCCGCCGTCGCCTTCGCTGCTAACCAGCCGCTCGAAATCGTCGAGGTCGACCTCGACGGGCCACGCGCCGGCGAGGTGCTGATCGAGATCATGGCGACCGGCATCTGCCACACAGATGCCTACACGCTCGAAGGCAAGGATTCCGAGGGGCTATTCCCGTCAATCCTCGGGCACGAGGGCGCCGGTATCGTCCGCGAGATCGGCGCGGGCGTTACCAGCGTCGCGGTCGGCGACCACGTCATTCCGCTTTACACGCCTGAATGCCGCCAGTGCAAAAGCTGCCTGAGCCGCAAGACCAACCTGTGCACGCAGATCCGCGCGACGCAGGGCAAAGGCGTCATGCCCGACGGCACCTCGCGCTTCAGTTACAAGGGCCAGCCGATCTATCACTACATGGGCTGCTCGACATTCTCGAACTTTACCGTGCTGCCCGAGATTGCGGTCGCCAAGATCCGCCCCGATGCGCCGTTCGATACCAGCTGCTACATCGGTTGCGGCGTGACCACCGGCGTCGGCGCAGTGCTGTGGACGGCCAAGGTCGAAGTCGGCGCGACGGTCGTCGTCTTCGGACTTGGCGGCATTGGGCTCAATGTGCTTCAAGGCGCGCGGCTGGCAGGCGCGGACGTCATCATCGGCGTCGACCTGAACCCAGCGCGTGAAGCGATGGCGAAGCAGTTCGGGATGACGCACTTCGTCAACCCGCGCGACCTCGCGCCCGAGGCGTTGGTGCCCAAGCTGGTGGAGCTGACCGGCGGCGGCGCGGATTATAGCTTCGACTGCACCGGCAATGTCGACGTCATGCGCGCCGCGCTCGAATGCTGTCATCGCGGCTGGGGCCAGAGCATCATCATCGGCGTCGCCGAGGCCGGCAAGGAGATCGCGACGCGGCCGTTCCAGCTCGTCACCGGGCGCGTCTGGAAAGGCTCGGCGTTCGGCGGCGCGCGCGGTCGCACCGATGTGCCGCGGATCGTCGACTGGTACATGAACGGCGTCATCGACATCGACAGCCTGATCACCCACCGGCTGCCGCTCGACCGCATCAACGACGGCTTCGACCTGATGCATCGCGGCGAAAGCATCCGCTCGGTCGTGGTGTTCTAGCCATGGAGACGATCAGCACTGCGCGCAGCTTCGGCGGGATACAAGGCACCTACCGTCATCGCTCCGTAGCCTGCGCCTGCGACATGACTTTCGCGGTGTACACGCCGCCGCAGGCCACCGAGCGCCCCGTGCCGGTGCTGTGGTTCCTGAGCGGATTGACCTGTACGTCGGCAAATTTCAGCGAGAAGTCCGGGGCACAGCGGATTGCCGCCGAACTCGGACTCATGCTGGTCATGCCCGATACCAGCCCGCGCGGTGACGGCGTTCCCGATGATCCCGCCTATGACTTCGGGCAGGGCGCGAGTTTCTATGTCGACGCGACGCAGGCCCCGTGGGACGCGAACTTTCAGATGGCGCGTTATGTCACCCAGGAGCTGCCAGCGCTGATCGCGGCCGAGTTCCCCGCCGATATGGCACGGCAGGCTGTAAGCGGGCACTCGATGGGCGGTCACGGCGCGCTGACGTTGGCGCTGTCGAACCCCGGCCGGTACCGGAGCGTTTCGGCGCTCGCGCCGATCGTTGCACCCAGCCAGGTGCCGTGGGGGCAGAAAGCGCTTGGAGGTTACCTCGGAGACGATCCCGCCGTGTGGCAGGCGTATGATGCTTGCGCGCTGATCGACGCCGGGCACCGCGTCCCCGAGCTGTTGATCGATCAAGGTGAGGCAGACAGTTTCCTGACCGGGCAGCTGCGGCCCGAGCTGCTCGAGGCCGCCTGCGCGCGGGCGGGTATACCGCTGACCTACCGCCTCCAAGCTGGCTACGATCACAGCTACTGGTTCGTCGCCAGTTTCATCGAGGACCACCTACACTGGCACGCTGCTCGACTGTAATATCATGCCGCAGCTGTAATGGCATACAGCGTCGACCGCCTCGCAAAATTATATAATGACGTTAATGGCTTGCTCATGCAGCCGTTGCTATACACAGTGTAGTTGAAGTAGCCCTTGGGGGGTGCAATGAGTATAGTTGCCTCAGTAACAAACATTACAGCTCTGTCCGAGGGCCAATGGATGCCTGCTGCGGCGCAGCAATGGTATGCCGAACGGCCTTGGCAAGTCGGCTGTAATTTCACGCCGTCTTATGCGATTAATCAGCTGGAGATGTGGCAGGCCGAGACGTTCGACCTGATCGCGATTGATGACGAGCTGTCGCTGGCCGCATCGCTTGGGATGAACGCCGCGCGGGTTTATCTGCACGACCTGCTGTGGGCGCAAGATGCTGACGGCTTCGTACAGCGCATCGATGCTTATCTTAAGGTTGCCGCGGCGCACGGCATCGGGACGATGTTCGTGCTGTTCGATTCCTGCTGGGACCCGCATCCGACGGTTGGCGCGCAGCCGGTGCCGCGGCTCGGAGTTCACAATTCGGGCTGGGTGCAGTCGCCCGGCATGCACGTGCTCGCTGATAACGCGCAGCATCGCCGTCTTGAGGATTATGTGCGCGGGATCGTAAGCCGCTTTCGTGGCGACCCGCGTGTGCTCGCATGGGATATCTGGAACGAGCCTGACAATGGTCCCGAGGTGGCGCTATGCGATCCGGCGCAGCTAAAGGCAAAGTCCGATCTTGTCGTGCCGCTGCTGCGCCAAGCGTTCGCGTGGGCGCGGCTTGAAACACCGATGCAGCCGCTAACCAGCGGTATCTGGTTCGGCGACTGGTCCGCCCCCGATCTTCTAAGCCCAATCCAGCGGCTGCAGACCGGCGAGTCCGACATCATCTCGTTCCACAACTACGGCACCGCCGCCGACTTCAGCCAGCGGGTGAAATGGCTTGAGACATTCGGCCGTCCGCTGCTTTGCACCGAGTTCATGGCCCGCCCGACCGGCAGCACCTTCGAGGCGATTCTGCCGCAGGCGCGCGATGCCAATGTAGCGACGTTCTGCTGGGGACTGGTGCAGGGCAAGACGCAGACACATCTGCCGTGGGATTCGTGGAAGACGCCGTATCTCGAAGGTCCGACAGGGCCGTGGTTCCACGACATCTTCAGCGCTGACGGGCAGCCGCATCGCGCCGAAGAGGTGGCGTTTATCCGCGCGATGACGGTGGCGAGGGCGGCTTAGGCCTAGCCTAGCTACCGCGAACCGCTTCCAACCGCGCCAGCTCCGCCGCCAGCGGCTCGTCCACGGTCCGCGGCCACTCGGGCCCAAACGCTTCGAACATGCCGTTCGGGCAGTGCCGATCATCGTCCCAGCCAAGGTGACTGAGAATCGGATAGAGGCATAGCCCTTCGACATCGATGCCCGCGGCACGCGCCGCGAACACCTCGCTCGCAACATAGCGCAGCCAGGGCACGCGCGCGGTCCCTTCGGTGCCGGTTTCGGCAATAAACAACGGTCGCTCGACACGGGCGGCAACCCGCGCCAGCAGCTCGCGCAATGGCGTATAGCGCGGATCGCCGACCATCACCGGCGGTGCCATGTCGACCCACTGATTGCGGTCGTAGAAGTTGAGGCCGACGATATCGAGATACTGCGGCCCGCCGCCCAACTCGGGGCGCGCCTTCCCCGCAAGAAAGTCGACCGCCTCGAACTGCGAATCGGTATAGCTCGTGGCCGAGGCGACGTCGGCGGCGCTCGTCGAGCGCGGCGTTATGTTGATCAGCGGCTCGGCAACGGCGAAGCGCGCGCGCGGGTCGACATTCCTGACTGCCTCGATGGCAGCGATCGTGGCGCGCACCAGTTGGCCTTTCAGCTCGGCACCGCGGCCACGCTGGAAAGGAAAGAAGGCCCCGACATCGCCCGCGACCCAAGTGAAGAAACTGATCTCGTTGATCGGCACGTAATAGGGGATTGCGCTATTCTCGCTGTGGATTAGCTGGGCTACCGCGCCGGCGAACTTGGCAAAGCGGCTGACGAAAGCTGGACTGAACAGGTCGAGATCGTCGGGATAACCGTAGTGAAAAAGGTCCCAGACTACCTGTGTGCCGGTATCGCGCGCGGCGCGGACCATCGGCAGCAGACTGGCGAAGTCGTATAGTCCGGGTCTGCGCTCGATCAAATGCCAGCGCACACCGTCGCGCACGGTCTTCATGCCATGCCCGGCGAGGAGCCGGTAATCTGCGGCGGCGCGGACATCGTGGCCGCTCGACGCGAGCAGATCGAGACGCTTGCTGTCGCGGCGACGATGCGTCGAGCATTCGAAGCCACCCATCCAGAATGATTGAAAGTTGGCCGCGCGTGATTTGCTCATCGATGTGCCCCCGTCGACAGAAGCACGTCGCTCCCTTCCAGGCACAATCGATACGCGTCGATCCGCCGATTTGTACGTACCCGCCCGCGCCGGGGTGATGGTGGCGATCTCCAGCGTTTGATGAAGCTACTCTGCAGCAACTTTCAGCGCCGCATCGCCAGTCGGCAGCGCATCCTGAATACGCCGGAACGTCGCCAGCGCCTGACCGGTAACCTGGTCCATGTTGTAATAGCGGTACGTCGCCAGCCGTCCGACAAACCACACGTCGGGAGTCGCCAGCGCGAGCGCCTCATACTTCTTGTATAGCTCGGCATTCTCGGGCCGCGGGATCGGGTAATATGGATCACCCACGGCACTCGGGAACTCGTACGTTACCGCAGTCTTTGGGTGAACCTGCCCCGTCATGTACTTGTATTCGCTGACGCGCGTGTACGCCTCGGTCTGCGGGTAGTTGACCGTGCCTGTCGGCAACAGGCGCTCGACATCGTGCGTCTCGTGCTGAAACTGCAGTGAACGGTACGGCAGCTTGCCGTAGCGGAAGTCAAAGTATTCATCGACCGGCCCGGTGAAGATCAGCCGCTTGTACTGCACTTCGTCGCGGATATCGGCGAAGTCGGTTTGTGTCATCACCTTGATGTTCGGATGCGCCAGCATCTTCTCGAACATGCGCGTGTAGCCATGCTTTGGCATGAACTGGTAGGTGTCGGTAAAATAGCGGTCGTCACGGTTGGTCCGCGTCGGCACGCGCGCCGTCACCGACTTGTCGAGTTCGCTCGGGTCCATGCCCCACTGCTTGCGCGTGTAGCCCTGGAAGAACTTCTCGTACAGTTCGCGCCCGACGACCGAGACGACAACGTCCTCGCTGGTCCGGATAGTCTCGACATGCTCGGCGCGCGAAGCGAACCACGCCGGCAGCTCCTCGCTGGTCAGGTTGAGGTTGTAGAGTTTGTTGACCGTATCGAGGTTGATTGGAATCGGCACCAGCTGATTATCGACCACGCCCAGCACGCGATGCTCGTACGGCCGCCACTCGGTAAACTGCGAGAGGTGGTCGAAAATCTGTGCTGAATTGGTGTGGAAGATATGCGGGCCGTACTGGTGAACGAGCAAGCCGTCCTCGTTGTACCGGTCATAGGCATTGCCGCCGATGTGCGGACGGCGGTCAATGACCAGGACCTTCTCGCCGCGCTGCGTGGCGATCCGCTCGGCAAGCGTTGCCCCCGCAAATCCTGCCCCGACGATCAGCCAATCAAACACGCAGTTCCTCCCGTGCACCCGCAACACTCGTCCGCGCCGGGGTGAGCAAATCCCAGATCATCCCGCGCATGGCCGCCCAGGTCCGGTCCCAAGACCCCTGTGCCAGCAGCTTGTCGACTTCGCCAAGCCATTGCTCGCGCGGGCGTTGCATCAAGGCCTCGATTGCATCGACCGTCGTCTCAGCGGTCGCGGCAATCTCGACGACGCCTGCGGCACCGTAAGGCCTAATGACATCGCGGATCGGCGTCGACACCACCGGCAGCCCGGCAGCGAGAAACTCAGGCGTCTTCGTCGGCGAGATGAAGCGCGTTGCCATGTTGATTGCGAACGGCATCCAGCCGATGTCCCAGCCGCCTAGATACGCCGGCAGTTCGGCATACTTCTTGCTGCCCAGCCAATTGATGTTGGCGCGGTTGGGCAGCGATGCCGGATCGATCTTGGCGGTCGGGCCGATCATGACGAACTGCCACTCGGGGCGCAGGTCAGCGACGGCGGCAACGAGCTCGAGATCCATACGTTCGTCGATGACGCCGAAGAAGCCGATGCGTGGGTGCTCGATCGCAACCTGATCGGCCGGATCATCAAGGCCATGCGAGCGCGCCAGTGCGAAGTGCTCGGCATCGATACTTGACGGGAAGCAGTGGATGTTGGCGTGGCGTCCGAGCGTCACTTCGTGCATCGAAGCACCGCCAGTAAAGACGATGTCAGCGCGCTTGAGCAGCTCGGCTTCGAGCGCGATCAGCAACGGCGGCGCGTCCTGGAACGCCGACAGTTCGTCCATCTTGTCGAATACGACAACGTCCGCCGCGAGATGACGGCTGAACTGCAACGCCATCGGCGTGTAATACCACAGGATGATTTCGCTGCCGGCGGCGTCGGCGACGATCTTGTCGAGAGTCTGCTTCTGATGCTTCAACGCAGCCGCTTCGGAGGTGCCCCACGGCAGTACCGGCTGCACGAGCCGAATGCCGCCGGGACGAATGCCCGCTTCGACACTCAGCTCACCCTTTGCGACCCAGACTGGTTCTTCGACAAAGATGACATCGAAGCTGCGTGCCGCCCGGGTCATCAGATGCTGCGGGCGCTGCGTCACGAAATCCCAGCGCAAATGCGAAAGCACAATGAGCTTGGGGCGGTTTCGCACGCGTACCGGCGCAGCGGTATTCATCATCGGAACTCCCCGGATTAAAACAGCTAAGGCGAGTGGCCGAAACCGGCCGCGCACCGATCTGGTGCATCTAACTGAACGGTCGATTAGCGATTTCGTTCCACCACTTCGCAGCTGCAGCATGCCACGTCAAGCCATTGAGAATTAAGTGTCGATTCAGTGTCGCACGAAGCATCCACAACGCCCGACGGCGTTGTTCCAGTCATCTGTCGCCGTCGATGGTCTGCCGCACTTTGTTAGCCAGGTCAGCCATGTTGAACGGCTTGGCGAGGAACGCGGTACCCGGGTCAAGCGTGCCGTCGTGCACGACTGCGTTACGTGTGTAACCGGTCGTATACAGCACATGCAGCCCCGGCCTTGCCTCGGCAGCGCGGTCGGCAAGTTCGCGGCCGGTCATCCCCGGCATTACGATGTCGGTGAACAGCAGCGTGACTGGCAGGTTTTCGGCAAGTAGACGCAGCGCCTCCGCACCATTTGGCGCATGGCGGACGACATAGCCAAGATCGCGCAAGGCGGTGACGGTCATCTCACGAACCTGTGTTTCGTCTTCGACGACGAGGATAGCTTCACCGCTGCGGGCGCGCGGCATGGTTTCGATCGCGGCGGCGCTGACCGCGGTTTGGTCCTCGCCGAAGTAGCGCGGCAGATACAGCTTGATCGTCGTACCGCGGCCGGGCTCTGAATAGACTTTAACATGCCCCTTCGACTGCTTGACGAAGCCGAACACCTGACTGAGGCCGAGTCCGGTGCCCTTGCCGACTGGTTTGGTCGTGTAGAACGGGTCGAAGGCGCGCGCGACGACCTCGGGCGGCATGCCGGTGCCGGTGTCGGTGACGGCGATCATGACATATTGACCGGCGCTTATATCGGCATGCGTTGCTGCATAAGCGTCGTCGAGCGCGACGTTGGCAGTCTCGATCGTCAGCCGCCCGCCGCTCTCCATAGCATCGCGGGCGTTTACGGCGAGATTGAGCACGGCGTTTTCAACCTGGCTCGCATCGACCTTGCTACGCCACAGCCCGCCCGCCAGCACCGTCTCGAGCCGGACCCGTTCGCCGAGCGTGCGCCGCAGCAACTCGCTCATCGAGGCGACCAGCGCGTTGGCATCGATGACCGTCGGGATCAACGTCTGCTGCCGCGAAAACGCCAGCAGCCGGGCGGTCAGTTGCGCGGCGCGATTGGCACCCTCGGTGGCGTTCGCGATCAACGGCCTGATATCGTCGCGCCCGCGGTCGAGCCGCCGCACGGCGAGATCGAGGCTGCCGATCACCACCGACAGCATATTATTGAAATCGTGCGCGATACCGCCGGTGAGCTGGCCGATTGCCTCCATCTTCTGCATCTGGCGGACCTGCATGTGCGCCTCCTCAAGTGCGACGGTACGCTCGACAACGCGCGCTTCGAGCTGCTCGCGGACGCGCTCGTTAATCAGATTAGCGCGCTGCAGCTCGCGCGCTGCACGGGCTGCACGCGCTCCAGCGACTACGGCAGTGATCGCACCGAGCAGCACCAACGCGCCAAAGCCGACGATCAGCTCCGCCGCGCGCCGGGCGACCTCGGCAGCACTGTCGGAGGCAGCGCGGCGTTCGATCAGCAACCGGTCTTCCTCGCCAAGGATCGACGCAATGATGCTGCGTACCTCGTCCATCGCCTGCTTGCCGTGGCTCTGGCCAACCTGCTCGATCGCGCCGGCACGGTCGCCGCGCCTGAACTGAGTGATGTGCGCATCCGAATAGGCGATCTTGGCATCCATCAGCCGCTTCAGCGCGCCCAGATTGCGCTGCTGCAGCGGGCTGTCGACGGTCAGGTTCTGCAGCGCCGTGTAGCGCCCCGGCGCCTCGGCACGGCCGCGATTATAGGGCTCAAGAAAAGTCTCGTTACCGGTCAGCAGGAAGCCGCGCTCGCCGGTTTCGACATCCTGCAGCGTCGACAGCAGTCGCTGCGTTTCGAGCATAACCTGCACCGAATGCAGCTCGAGCACCGCCGCTGCCTTGCTGCGCTCCGACGAGCGCTGCGTGAACGACACCAGCGCCGCGACGATTGCCGCGATGCCGATGATCAGCGCCGTCGTGTAGATCGTCGCCGAAGTACGCCGTCCCGGTCGAGCCCAGCCGTGCAGGGCAGGGTCGGCAGTGGAGGATGCGAGCGACGCCATGACCATGTCTTAACGCACTGTGCGGGCTTGGGAAAGAGCAGCGCACGCGAAGCAGTCGGTGCCACAGCCGGTACGAGTTGGCTGCGACGCGGATATGCCAGAGTCGGTTCAAAGCGCGGCCCGGCTTGTTACCGGAACCCGCGCTGCAGGAGACCGGCGTGCTCGAACGCCGCAATGGCGACGGCGTCATGCCCCGGCACGATCGTCAGCGCCGGTTCGGCAGCTTGCAGCCGATGCAGCGCCGCGATCTGGAGCAGCACCGCATGCCGGTCGCTGCCGACCATCAAGTCGTCGACGAGCCGCGACCGGCTGCGCTGCAGGACGACATGCTCGGCCTCCGACGCGACGTCGCCGGCGAACAGATACTCATGGCCGTCTGCCCGCCGGACATAGATCAGCTGCGATCCGGGCGTGTGGCCAGGTGCCTTGATCAGCACGACACCGGGCGCGACGGCGTGATACCTGTCGTACGATAACGGGTGGAACCATGTACGGCTATCGCCGGGCCAGACGAGCGGCGCGATTTTGGCACTTTCGAACTGTTCGCGCGTGATCAGCGCCTTGGGCAGCAAGCTGCGGTAGCCGGGGCTGGTCAGCAAACCGCCGATGTGATCGCCATGCTCGTGCGTGACGACGATCATCGCCGCATCGCGCATCGCCTCGCCGACACGGGCATAAGCCGCTTGATCGAAGCTATCGACCTTGTCCGAGCGAGCCGTCGCCGCGTCCCAGCCGGTGTCGATGACCAGTGTCCGGTCCGGAAAGATCACGCGATAGACGTTGCGCGGCGTGTCGATCCGCGATCAATCGGTTCCCGCGACCATCGCGATGTGCGGAACCATCGTGTGCGAAACGGTCTCGACCTCGATCGCCGCCGGTGCTGCGCCGCGGTTCTCGCTTGCGGCATTGCGGACAACGGCGATGTCGAGATCGAACCGGCCCGGCGGCATCCGGTTGTCGATCAGCAGCCAATAATAAGCGGCGGCGAACAGGACGGTGATGATCGCCGCTGCCGTCCACCACGTCTTGCTTGCGGCCGGTGCCACGACCTTACCCCCCCGTGCACGATCACTGCGTCGCTGTCGCTGCTTTGCCGGTCCCGCCGAAAGCTTGGGCTAACAGCTCGGCGTAGATGTCGGTGAGCGCCATCACATCTGCCACCGCGACATGCTCGTCGACCTTGTGCATGCTCTGCCCAACGAGTCCGAACTCCACCACCGGACACAGGCGGCGGATGAAGCGCGCGTCGGAGGTGCCGCCGCTCGTCGACAGTTCGGGGGTGATGCCGGTGACCGCGCGCACCGCGTCGGCGACAAGTGTCGACAAGGTGCCGGGCGGGGTCAGGAAGGCCTCGCCCGATATTCGCACGACGACTTCGGCGCTTGGCGCGACGGCAGTAACGACGCCGCGCAGCCAACCCTCAAGATCGGGGCCATGCTGCAAGTCGTTGTAGCGGATATTCAGCCGCGCGCTCGCCTGCGCGGGGATGACGTTCGAAGCGGGATTGCCGACAGTGACATCGGTGACTTCGAGGTTGGAGGCCCCGAACCATTCGCTGCCATCATCGATAATGCGCTCCTTGAGCTGGCTTAGAATGCCGACCAGCTTCGTGATCGGGTTATCGGCACGGTCGGGATAGGCAACATGGCCCTGCGCGCCGTGGACGGTGACCCAGGCGTTAAGCGAGCCACGGCGGCCAATCTTGATCGTATCGCCGAGCCGCTGCCGCGACGTGGGCTCGCCGACGAGGCAGAGGTCGGGAAGGTGGCCGTGGCGCTCCATCCAGTCGAGCAGCGGCGCGGTGCCGAACGTCGCCGGACCTTCCTCGTCGCCGGTGATGATCAGGCTGAGCGTGCCGGTAAAGCCGCGTGCCGCAGTGCGCGCCGCAGCGGCGACGAATGCCGCGATCGCCCCTTTCATGTCGGCGGCACCGCGCCCGACGAGCTGGCCATCGGTGACCTTGGCAGCGAATGGGTCGACGCTCCACGCGGCGCGGTGGCCGGCAGGCACGACATCGGTATGCCCGGCGAAGGCAAAGTGCGGTGCGCCGCTGCCGATCGCAGCGAATAAGTTGTGAATGGGCCCGTCCGGAGCCTCGCCGAAGCGAAGCCGGTGAACGGTGAAGCCGATGTCTTCAAGTGCACCGGCGAGCACGTCCTGCGCGCCTGCATCAACGGGGGTGACGCTGGCGCAGCGGATCAGGTCCTGCGCGAGTTTGAGCGGGTCGGTAACGGCCCCGATCACCGGGCGGGAACGCCGCCCATCAGCCCGCCCGCGGCCTTGAAGTAGTCGCGGTTGAACGGGTAGGTTTCAGCACGCGCGGCCGCTGTCCACTCGACCAGCCACGGATGCGCGAGCACGGCGGCGACATAGTCGGCGCTGGTGTCGCTCAGCGGCAACCCGAACGTCTTGCAGCGCGTCGCGACGGGTGCGTACATCACATCGGCGGCGCTGAACGCGCCGAACAGGAACGGCTCGGCGCGCGCTGATCCGAAGCGCGTCCGCGCCTCGGTCCACAGCGCGTCAATGCGCGCGACGTCGGCGAGCACCTCGGGTGAAGCGTTGTAGTCGGGATAATCGCGTTGCAGGTTCATCCCGCAGGTACTGCGGAGCGCCTGGAAGCCGCTGTGCATTTCGGCGGACATCGAGCGAGCGAGTGCCCTGGCAGCACGGTCGGCGGGCCAGAAGCGCTCGCGCGCCGCCTCGTCAGTTACCTGATCTGCCAGCCAATCGGTGATGGCGAGGCTGTCCCACACCGCGATGTCACCGTCCCACAGCACCGGAACCTTGCCAGCGGGCAACAGGCCCTTCGCCGCGCCGGACTCCCATTCGGGCGTGTCCATCGGCACAACTTCGGTGTCGAAAGGCAGCCCTGATAGCTTGCACGCGAGCCAGCCCCGAAGCGACCATGACGAGTAGGTTCGGTTGCCGATGATGAGTTTGAGCATGGTTACCCCGTCGCTGCCCCTAGCACACTTGCGCGCAATTCGGCGATGCCCTCACCCTTGTCGGCGCTGGTCGCCAGCACGACCGGGAATGCCGCGCCGTGCGTGCGGGCGCGTTCAGCAACGGCGGCGGTGACAGCAGCGAGCGCGGTCGGCTTTATCTTGTCGGCCTTGGTCAGCACCAGCTGGTAGCTGACCGCGGCCTTGTCGAGCAGCCCCATGATTTCGGTGTCGACCGGCTTGATACCGTGGCGCGCATCGATCAGCAGCAGCACGCGCTTCAGCACGGCGCGTCCGCGCAGATAGTCGAAAACCAGCTGCTTCCAGTTGCGGACGATGTCCTTGGGAGCTTCGGCATAACCGTAACCCGGCATGTCGACCAGCCGGAACACGACGGGGTCGCCGATCTCGAAGACGTTGAGTTCCTGCGTCCGCCCGGGCGTGTTCGAGGTCCGCGCGATCCCTGCCCGGCCCACGAGCGCATTGAGCAGCGACGACTTACCGACGTTCGAGCGCCCGGCGAAGGCGACTTCGGGAAATGTCGGCGCGGGCAGCACGTCGAGACGCGGGGCGGAGAGCAGGAACTCGACCGGCCCAGCGAACAGCCGCCGCGCGGTCTCCTCGGCGAAGCGCGCCGCCTTCATGGCGGCGGCATCATCGACCACGTTGTCAGCTAGGGTCACGTCACCGTCGCCGGGGTGGCGGGCATCGGATGCCGCCGCAACATGATCCACTGCTGCGCGATCGACAGCAGGTTATTGGTGATCCAGTACAGCTGGAGCCCGGCGGCGAACGACGCCATGATGAACATGAACACCCACGGCATGAACGCCATCATCTGCTTCTGCACCGGGTCGACGGTCGGCGTCGGGGTGAGCTTCTGCTGGAAATACATTGTCACGCCGAGCAGGATCGACAGCACGCCGAGCGCTATGACATGCGGCGGGGTGAACGGCAGCAGCCCGAACAGATTGACCGGCGTTACCGGATCGGGCGCGGCGAGATCGTGAATCCACAGCACGAACGGCTGGTGACGCATCTCGGTCGATACGAGCAAAGTCTGGTAGAGCGCATAGAAGATCGGTATCTGCAGGAACACCGGCAGGCAGCCCGCGACGGGATTGACCTTTTCCTTCTTGTAGAGCGCCATCGTCTCGGTCTGCTGACGCTGCTTGTCGTCCTTGTACTTGTCCTGCAGCGCCTTCATCTGCGGCTGGATCACGCGCATCTTCGCCATCGACGAATATTGCTTGGCGGCGACCGGGAACATCAGCGTTTTGACGACAATGGTCAACCCGATGATGGCGACACCGAAATTGCCGGTCAGCCGGAACAGGAAGTCGAGGATGTGAAAGATCGGCTCGGCGATGAACCAG